>JAHJDP010000108.1 GCA_018831195.1 Candidatus Eisenbacteria bacterium
CATAATGAAAGAGTCCAATTCGGAAAAGATAAAGCATAATGCGCTTGTTTTGGGTCTAGATGCCTTGGCTCAGGGGTTATCAAAGCTTCGGGACCGGAGCGATAAGGAGATCCGTCCCCATCTTCAGGAGGAAAGACCAGGAATCAGCAACGAATTCCTTGTCGAACGTGCTCACCACGGAGATGCCGACCGTTCGCTACTCGTACAAATTGGTGGGCTGGACAAGGAATTGAAGCAAATTGTTCATAAATTGGAATTAGTGTTGGAACGCTCCATCGATGACAATAACGTCGCCCGGATAAGGAGAAAGCTACGCCCCAACGATTTCAACTCGAGAGCTGGAAGAGCCCGATCTCGCTATAGAGATTTCCTGACTAATTCTAATCGCATCCAGGATGAAATCGGCGATCTGCTACGCCGCCTTCCGGGCTTTTGGCAAAAAGGAACCGAGACCATCGAAGAGCAACAGAACGATGGGCAACGTTTCGATATTTTCATCAGCCATAGCCACAAGGACCATGGCGCTGCAAACGATATTGTGAAAGCTTTCGAACGCGTTGGACTTCGTTGTTTTCTCGCTGAAAAAGATATCTGCGCAGGAAAGCTGTGGAAAGACGAAATACGTGATGCCCTTGCAGGTTCGAGTGTGGTCGTCTTGCTCTTGACACCGAATTCTATTTCAAGCAACTGGGTGATGTGCGAATCGGGAGCTTGTTGGGCACTCAGGAAGCCGCTTGCCCCAGCCCTTATCCATGTAGACATTGGAGACGTTCCCGAGGTAATCAACGCATTTCAGTGCAAACGCTTCGAGACAGCGGCTGATCGAGAGAGCTTCGTCGACCAGGTTCGGCGGATGTGCCAGGAACTCGGCATGAAGTTCGATAATCAGCTACACCAGGACCGACGTGACCGGCTTCCTGTTGAGGAAATGGTGGAGATCGGCGGGGTTTTGTGGAAGCATACTCCGAGCGGCTTGTTGAGTTCAAAACCTCGGTGTCCTAATTGCGTGGATCATCCGGTGCTTGGACAGTTTCCCCCACGATCCAAGGATCATTGGGTATGCTCGGCGTGTAGTGGAGTATTCGACTATGTTGAACCGCCAAACGAGCCACTCGCGGGGGAACGCCTTCAATGATCGGCAAGAAGGCAGAAGAACGTGTCTTGCGTTTCTTCGCAACCCACGGATTCACCGTCGAGTGTCTTCCGGAGGCTCCATTTCTTGAGAGGATGGAAATGCCAATCAGGTACTCACCGGAAGTCCGGGAGCGAGCTGTCCGGCTCGTTTTCGAACACTGTGAAGAATATGAATCGCAATGGGCGGCGATCCGAGAAGATCGGCCGCTCTGCCGAGACTCTACGCAACTGGGTTCGGCAGGCCGAGCTGGTAGAACTCAAGCCATGAGCTCTCCGGAAAACCCGGGGCGGTTTAGGTGGTATGCTTTTGTTGTACTGATTCTCATGGTTGGCATGCTAGTCCCAGGTTGTTCTGATAAGCCCTTCTACACACTCCAGGAGTTTAAGAACGGGGTGACGGTCCACGTGGAGTTCGATGACGGGGTCGTGTGTTTTGTCACCCTGGCTGTGGAAACCGAAGGAGTCGATGTTCACGACTTCAATGACCTCTTCTGGAGGAGCAAGAAGAGAATCGAACAGACTTCCTTTGGTAAAGTGGTTTGGCGGGCGCAGGATACGGACGAGTACTTGTTCGAGGAAGATCTTCAGGCCCAGCTTGAAAAGGGTCCGTTGCAGGTGCAAAAGGAAAAGGGACAGACTTTTCTGTTTGATTCAGATACTCCAGGTGTCCTGAGAAAGATGAAAAGCAGAAGTGGTCTGGCGCCTGTGTTTGACGAGAGAGGCAATCAACTGCACGAGGATCACCAGGCCGCCGGCCACATCACTTCGCTCAAGATCATCAAGTACAGCTGGCATGAATTGAAGTAGTCAGTACTTAGTCGGACACTCACACATTATCGCCCGAGGTCGCCTTTCCAAGCGGAAGGCGGACTCTGAATGTGATTGCTCCTAATTGACAAGGCCCAAATTGCGTGGGTAGGGTCACTTCTGCCACTGCGCCTTTTGGGAGAGGGTGCAGTCTTTGATATCGCGTTCGGAGCGGACACACGAGTTCGCGGTTGGTCGTGGAAGGCGAACTCCATACATGTTCCGTGGAGGGGTGCGGCCGTGAGTCATTGCACACTGTCAATTTCCACAAACATGATCCAGTATTCTCACCAATCATGATCCACCCCTCTGGGCCACCTCTGATTTTTCAACCGTACATGCTCACTTCTTAGCTTTTCAAGCCCTGACTTCCGGGACCCTGTCGAGTTCTGTAGCTTTCTCCCTCGATCACGACCTGGTGCGCATTGTGCGCCAGGCGGTCAAGGGCACTTTGAGCAAGGATGGGGTCGTCGAAAAGAACCACCCATTCTTCGACGGTGCGATTGCTCGTAAAGATTGTTGAGGATCGCTGATGCCGTTCGATGATAACTTCGTACAGATCACTCGATTGCTGGCTGTCGAGCCGCCTGAGCCCGAAATCGTCAACGATTAATAGATCAGGAGTCAGGAACCGGCGTAAGGCCTTCTCATGAGAGTGGTCTCCCCGTGATTGCCGAAGCTCTTGAAACATTTTGTCAGCGCGGATGAAAAGCACCTTTCTCTCCGCCCGGCACGCGGCGTGTCCCAGCGCTGAGGCGATGAAGGTTTTGCCGACACCAACAGGCCCAAGGAACAAGACGTCCTCACGTCTCTCCAGGAACCCCAGACTGAACAGATCGCGGACGCGATCACGGTCGAATGTTATGGGTGCATCCCAATCGAAGCCTTCCAATGTCTGTTCTTCTGAGAAGCTGGCTCGTTTCAGGCGCAACTGGAGGTTATTTTGATCCCGGCGGTCGATTTCATCCTGAAGGATCAGCTCCAGGAAATCGGTCGCCTGCAGTTTTGTTTTCTTGGCATAAGCCACCCGATCCGGAAGCATCGGAAGGATACCCGAGAGCCGGAGTCTTTTGAGAACCGTTTTCAGTGATGGTTTAATCTCCATTATCTGTTTCCTCCTTGTCTTGGTGGGGGTGTGTAAAACTGCCTTCAGGACGTAAGAACTTCGGCGAGAGGAGAATGATTTGTTCTCCCGGTTTGTTAGGAAGTCCATCCTCCTCGAGACCCTGATTGATGATCCGCTCAAGTCGCCGCACATTGATCAGATCAAAAGCAATCGCCCGGCGGCAGGCCTGGTCAACCCGGCCGGTGCCGTATTTATTACTGAGTCGGATCAGTTTCTGCGCCTGCCGCAGTTTGGCCCAGGGGAAATTGCCGGCCAGCAGCGCTTGGGCAAAGCGACCGGTGTAGGCCCCTTGTTCTTGGGCTTGTCGAATCAGCCGTTTCGGATCGCGCAGGGTATAGTTTGTCAGCTCCTGTGGATAGTCCGTGTAATCCGTACTGCGGCCGCCGGGTGATTGGGTAGGGTGGGTTTTTATCAACTTTCCATGATAGTAGATGCGAACCAGGCCTTTGTCGCCTCGTACCGTGACTTTCTTGCGGCAGTATCGACTCGGAACGGAATAAATTGATTTTTGGAATTGAATATGATGATCGGGATGAACCTTGCACTCGGCCCACTGCGGCGTATCAAAGCGCTCCCCGGTGAATGGTTTAAGCGCGGTCTTCTCAAGATTGTCGAACACGGCCAGCGGCCGTTTGTGCGTCGTGCCGTGCACCCGGGTGCCGGCGACTTGTAAACACCAGCGGATTCCCTCGCGCTGCACGTGGTCACGATCGAGCCACTCCTCGCCTCGGAAGAAGTTTTCGCGTACATAGGGTACATTTCTCTCAACACGCGGCTTTCCTCTCGGTGCCCTGACGGGAGCCGGGTCGATGATAAAACCCCGGTATTCCGCGTACTCGGCAAAGGTGCGTTGGAAGATCGGGTCATAGCGATCCGCTTTGTTTACCGCATCGCGAAGATTATCCAGTACGACGCGGATGGTAATGCCCTCGAAGAATTCCCAGGCATCCTCGATCCCGTCAATAAGGTCAGAGAGTTTCTGGCTGTGGGTAAAATGAACATATTGATGCCGGCTGAAGCAGAGAGTGACGAGCAAGGCATGCAGGACTCGTCGCCGGTCTACGGTAGGGTCATAGACAAGACCCATCTTACCAAAATCAACCTCCGCTACCTCGCCCGGCATGGGCTCGGCCATGCGCACCGTCAGTCGTTTGCTCCTGAATTGGCAGTACTTCTGAACGAATCGATGCAGTGATCCATAGGCCACAATGATGCCCTTGCGGGTCAGTAGCGTATGAACTTTGGTCAGCTGTAATCCGCGCTTGTTCTCTGATGGCGGGGCAAGCCAGGAATTGATTTGCTCCAGATGCGGCAGCAGGAGCCGCTCCACTTCGCCAGGACGCGCTTTGCGGGGACCGGGCTGATGGCGCTCGAGGATCTGCGTGGCCAAAGATTCGTCTGGCTCGGTGCCTCCTGGCACCCAACCCAGAATCTGTGCCGTCTTTCGCCAACGACGGATAGTCGAACGGCTACGGCTGGTTACCGCCTGGATCTTCGAAAGACTCTCACCTCGATGTATACGCTGTAATACTTCCAAGATTTCCCACATTCCGTGCTCCAAGTAGGTCATTTTTGCCCCTCCTTTCGGAAGGACAATAATGCCGGACACGGCCCAGGAGTGGATCATGATTCATGGGAATTAGTGGATCATGTTTGACGAGAATTCCCGTTTAAACTGGATCATGATTCGTGAGAATGGTGGATCATGATTGGTGAGAATCGTGGATCATGATTATGAAAAATGACACCCGGAGGTGTCGTAGTCACCGAAGCGCAGATGGAGCAGATCCACATGAAGCGCCATCGGTTTCACGGAGACTGGAACTATACGATCCATCCAGGAACGTGAGGTGGGAGATATGGGTCAGTTATTTCGTGACAGACTCTTATCGTTTTTCGGTCATGGTAACTTGTCATAAGAAGATTTGATTGATGGATATAATTCAAAATGGTGTTGGCACATATTTGAGATCAAATTTGGTGTTTTTCTGTGTAAGCGGTCAGTAAACAGCACCCCATATATTCTTCGACGAAGGATGGGTCTTCTCTAAACTAGAGCTTTATCGATCTCTTCTGCGGTACACCGGTTGGGCAACAGCTTTTCGATTTCCTCGAGAGTCCCCGCCTTCGGCA
>JAHJDP010000109.1 GCA_018831195.1 Candidatus Eisenbacteria bacterium
CGCAGAGGCTGGGACTATTCGATCGAAAGCTGCGGGTTGATGAGATCCTGGCCAAGAGGCTCTTTGCCACACGGACGCGCTTACCGCGCAGGCTCAAACAATATTACAACCGCACGATTGAGACCCGCTGCATCCCGAAGAACCGCCTTCATGAGCTGAAATACGCCTATTAGAGCCGCGGCGAGCATGAAAAGCGCCCGGCGGCCGCATGGACCGCCGGGCGCTTGACCCCCACAGATGCAATTTCAGAAGCACAACCTAAAAGTAAAGCATCCCGATCATGGACCGGGATGCTTATGGAACCAGAGGATCCAGCCGGATTCACCGGCTATTATTTCTTCTTCGCGGGTGCGATTTGTTCCTTGAGTGCTTTGGCTACGGTGAAAGCAACCTTCTTGCGGGCCGGGATCTTGATGGGCTCACGGGTCATCGGGTTGATTCCCATGCGGGCCTTTGTGCGGCGGACTTTAAATTTGCCGAGCCCCGTTAGGGGAACCTCTCCGCCCTTCTTCAGGGTTTTCTGTACGACATTGGTCAAACCCTCCAACGCCGACTTGACATCTTTCTTCTCGAGTCCGGACTCTTTAACCAACATTACGACGAGCTCCGTCTTCGTCATCTCTCAATTCCTCCTATTGCCGCTGATGGCGAATCCAATTTTGGTTCCACCGGACATACTAACTGAAACTGGAAAAAGAAGACAATAAAAATCTCGCTAGAATTCACTATTAAAGAGAAGTGTGTTCATCAAACCCATCATCATTGCAGGCTGAGAGGACAACAGGGATGGCCCCGAAGAGTGTATGTGAGTACAAGGTTATCGCCCGGAACTCCGATTGGGGAAAGGGGACTCCGGACTTTAAAATCCGGCACTCACGTTGACACTTGCAATCCAGCGATGATAGCCTTCATCTAGGCCGAAGAGTTTGAGAGAGGGGTTTGAACTCTCACCGTGGACCCTTCGATTTTGAGAACTGAATGATTGGGAAGGAGAGAACACATGTCTCGGCGGCAAGGTTTGAGTCGTTCCACCATGATGTCATCTTTACCATTAACCCTCCTCATCATGACCTGTTGGGCTGCTTTTAGCATTGGATGGGGCGGTGAGGCGATAGCTGATGAGGAAGGGGCGCGTCTTCTGTCCAAGGACTTGGAACTCGCCGCTCCGATGATTCATCCGACGGAGGATGGCCAATGGGTTTGTGTCGAGACGGCGGACGGTTTGGTTGAAGTTCCTCTCGGCGCTCCGGCCCTGCCTTCATCCGACCTTGTTTTTTCGCTACCCAGGGGTTACCGGCCCGTTTCAGTCCGTCTCGAGGGAGGCCGGTGGGGGGAACTTGACCTTCCGTTGCCGGTCCAACCCTTTGCCGGTGAAAAGCGGGGCGGAGTGGAAGCCCCGTTATCCGTCGAAGCCAATCCCGATATTTATCAATCGCCCGGTCTTTATCCTCGGGAACCGGTGGAACTCATGGCGACGACCTTGGCCGATCAACAGACATTAATAGGTGTCAGGGTTTCGGCGATCCGTTATGAGCCTCTCAGCCGGCAGTTGCTCTGGCTGGAGAGCGGCCGGGTTATCCTTGAGGTCGTCCCGGCCGATGAGCCGGCGGGTGCCGTCAAACGTCTGCGTCCTTCAATCGAGAGCGATAAACTCCTCAAAAAGGTAGGCGGCCTCGTCTATGCGTCGGACGGATATGCTCCGGCATTCATGCCGACGCTCGAGGGGAGTCCGGTTGAATATCTTATCATCACCACCGCGGATCAGTCGGCTGCGTGGCAGGAACTCGCCGATTGGAAAACCGCTACCGGGACTCCCGCGGCCGTGCGCACGATTGAAAATATTCTCGAAAATTATCATACCGGCGCCGACGATGCCGAGCGCCTCAGGTTCTTCCTCAAGGATGCTTATACCTATTGGGGACTCAAATATCTTCTTCTCGCCGGTGAGCCCGGCCGTATTCCGATTCGCTACTTCCGCACCTGGTCCTTCAACCAGGACGGCGGCGGAATGGATATCCTGACCGATCTTTATTTCGCCTGCCTGGACGGAAGTTGGAATGCGGATGGTGACCGTTTCTTTGGCGAGCCGATTCACCCCGATCCCACAGATCCGAACCCCGAGCAGAATAATACGATCGGTGACGGTAATGATCTGAACGGGTATATGGATTTCGGTCCCGATATCTTCGTTGGCCGCGTCACCACGGTGACAAGTGCCGAGGCGCAAGGTTATATCCATAAGTATTTGACATATTCCTGAGCGCCCGCCACCGATGGGTATCTCGATCGTGTCATCCTCTTCGGTGAAGTTCTATTCGATTCCGGATGGAGATACGGCGATCATCGCACCTATGATGATGACGAGGCTTGTCCACAAGACGGAATCCCCTGCGCCACAAGGGATGGTGCAGAGGATTGTGAAGATCTTGTCAACCTAACAACCTATTCCAGCTGGCAACCTGATTTCCTTCGTTTCTATGAGAGGTATGAGCTCTGGGGGCCGTTGTATGACAATGTCATCGCGACGCGGCATTGGCAGATTATGGCCGAACTCAACGCGGGTGCGAACATCGTTCATCATGTTGGTCACGGTGATATTGATCGTTGGGCTATAGGAAGCGATCCTGCCAGCAAAATCGAGCAACGGATTATCGTTGCGGATGCCCAGGGTTTGAGCAACGGAAACAATGATCACTTCACCGGATTGACATACGCCATCAACTGCAATTCGGCGGCGATCGATTTTAACTGCCTCGCGGAGGCGATGGTTGTCAATCCGAACGGCGGGACGATTGTCTATATCGGATCAACAAACCTCGACTTCCCCAATGTCGCCCGGACCTTTCAAAATCCATTCTACGAAGATCTCCTCCGTTACGAAACGCAATATGCCGGCGACGCCTTCTACGAGACAATGGAAACCCGCGGTGCCGGAATGCGCGACACTGATGATACAACGCGCCGGTTCCTTCTCTATTGTTTAACCTATCTTGGCGATCCCCAGATGCAGATCTGGTTGGGCAATCCCGGTACGCTTGCGCTTGATTTCCCGGGAACGGTTGAAATCGGTGATGATACGATCGATATTGCCGTGACCAAAAACGGCAATCCCGCCATTGGGGCGCTGGTGACCCTCTCCAAGGACGGGGAATCGTACGCCTACGGAATAACCAATGTGGATGGCGAGATCTCTCTTCCCCTTATGGCCAACACGACGGGGACTTTTGATGTTTCCGCCACGGCCTATCAATCCGTGGCCGCTTCCGGGTCCGGACAGGTCGTCACCACCACCGAGACGGTTCTCTCCCTCGGGGATATTGTGATCATCGATGACGGAACCGCGAACAGCAGGGGCAATGGAAATGGTCTTGCCGAATTGGGCGAGACGGTGGTTATCGATCTGAGCGTGATCAACAACGGCGGATTGGCGGCTTCCTCTGTGCAGGCCGACCTCAGTTGGGATGAGACAACCTGGGAATCTTTGGTCGATCTCGAACTGGCCTCCGCCTCGCTCGGTGGCATCGCAGCCGGATCCGAGGCCAACGAGCCGGCCGCTTTCCGCATCAGGATCCCACGCGTTCTCGACAGCGCGGATGCGGCAAACCTCGTCGGTGATGATCTGATGCAGATGGCCTTTGAGATCGAGCTGACCTCGCTGGAGGTGACACGGTCTCACAAATGGGTCCTCGAAGCATCGCGCCCGATCTTAAAAAAATACATCAACCTCGTTGATGATGCCGCCGGCAATGATGATGGGATCGCCGACAATGGTGAAACGATTAATCTTTATGTCGGTTTATGGAATCAGGGAATGGGGACCGCAAGCGCCCTGGCGGGCAGTCTAGTGGCGTATCCCACATCAGCGGCGACGATGATCGATAACTCCGCAGATTTGGAGGAGTTGTTGCCCGGAGAGGCCGGTGCGATCGGGCCTTTCCAGCTGACGCTGAACAATGTGACCCAGCTGACCCTCGGCCTTTTCATCAAGGATATGACGCCGGCGGATCATCCTCAGGTTCTGAACCGCCGGTTCCATCTGATTCGGCCGCCGGCGCCCGACTCACTGAAAAGCATCGGACAGCGGTCCAGCATCGTCTTGATCTGGCAGAATCCGCTGGCGCCTCGCGATCCGATTATTGGGGCACGCGTCTACCGCTCCGAACAGGAAGCAGGACCTTTTGAGGAGGTCTTCCCGGGGATGGCGATGAACACGACCTATTTTCGGGATGATGGCCTCAATGCCCTCACCGCTTACTATTACAAAATCGCCGTCATCGATTCATCGGGGAATGAAGGGGCCTTGAGCGAGATGCTCGAAACGAACACCTCACCCGGTCCGTTGGCCAACTGGCCTCAACTTCTTGGGACAGCGACGCGGTCGTCGCCGACCATTACCGAGTTGGACGGGTGGGCGCTTCGGGAGATTCTGGCCGGTGGTGAGGTGGTCTATTGTTTCCATGGAGACGGGTCCGAGTTTTACGATGGTGATGGCATTGCATCGACCAGCGGCATCCTAACACAGCGACCGGGGAGTGAAGACGCCCCGATCTGGGGAAAGGTTGCGGCATGGGATATGGATATGGCTGCAGACAATGACCCGGAAATCGTGGCGCTCTCCTTCAGCGGATGCCCTGACGGCAGCGACACCGGACTCTCCGTTCTCATGTCGTTCAATCATAAAGGAGAGATGATCTGGCACCACTGCCTCGGGCGGTACGGCGTCGCCTCTCCAGCCATCGGGCTTATCGATTCCGATGATGAATATGAGGTGGTCACGGCAACCTCATCCAGGATCTTTGCCTATAATCATGACGGAACCGCCATGAGTGGGACCAACAACGGTGTCCTCAAGGATATCGTCGATGCGAGAAACCTCTTCCAGACACCGACACTGGCCGACATCGATAATGACGGCACTGATGAGGTCCTCCTCCTCGCTTGGAATGGTAATGACCGGCTCCAGGCGCAAAAGCTCTTTGCGCTCAACGGTGATGGCACTGATGTCGCTGGATTTCCGGTCGATTTGGGGACGCTTGGTTACAGCAATCTCATAGGCAACACCGGCTCTGTCGTCGTGGCCGATCTTGATCAGAACTCGGAGCCGGGCGATCTCGATTTGGAAATCGCCTTCATGACAGCCAAGAGGTTCTGGATCTTTGAGCATGACGGATCCTTGCGGCTCGTCAGCTCGAGCGACGGCGCCCTGGCCTTTGGCAATGACGGCGCCGGGCTTCAGACGCCGGCGATCGGTGATGTCGATCTCGATGGTCATCCCGAAGTCGTCTTTGCCCTCAGGACGATTTATGGGATGGTCCTTCATGCGCTGAAGGGAACGGCGACAGAGGTGTCGGCTGAGAACGAATTGCCGGGCTTCCCGCTTATCATTGACGAGAACAATGATTTTGAGCCGGGTTCGCCGATCATTGCCAATATCAATGATGACATCTTTCCGGAGATCCTCATCGGCGACACCGAAGGCCGCGTTCATGTTTATGACAAAGATGGAAACGGCGTTCTGGGATTCCCCTATAACATTCCCGGCGCTGATCTCCGTTACGGGGGGTTGGCCGTTTGGGATGTTGATGGGAATGGTTACAACAATCTGGTCATCCAAGCTTCGGACAATCGGGATCTCCTCGTTCTGGATCTGACGCAGTCGCTCTTCCCCTCGGATCCCGATGAGAGAATCCGGCAGAACCCGTGGCCAATGAAGTACCACGATGCCCGGAACTCCGGCTTTTATCAGGCGGATATCATGACGCCGGTCTTCCTCAGCCAGCTTTCCGCCATTGAAGAATCACCGGGGAAGATCCGGATCACCTTTACGACGGCGGTGACCGGCGCGGAGATTCTCATCTGGCGGCAGGAAGCGGCGCAGGGGGAGTGGACCCTTCGACACCGCCTGACCGCCATCGACGGCGAGCTGGGGCATTACGATATTTTGGATGAGACGGAAGCATCGGGCACCTTTGAGTACAAGATTGAGATCGTTGACGACTCAGGAACTACTTTTGAGGCCGCCCGCTTCCAAGTTGAGGCGACCGGCTCCATCCGGGCCCTGACCCTTGAGCCGAATCGACCGAATCCCTTCCGTCCGGGAACGATGCTGAGCTTCCAAATCCCGGGAACGGAGTCGACCCCTGTTGAACTTTGGATCTATGATTCGACGGGCCGGGTCATCCGGCGTCTCATTTCCGGAAACCTGCCTCCCGGAACGCATCAGGTTCAATGGAACGGGCGGAACGATAATGACCAGCCTGTAGCGGCCGGACTCTACCTGGTCCGCCTGCGGGCCATGGGGGAGGAGAAGCAGGGCAAGATGTTGCTGCTCAAATAAGTCGGGAGACGCGCCGAAAGAACTTATTCTGCGCCCGAAGAAAAAGGGGGTTGAAAGGAAGTTCAGCGTCCGAATAATAGAGAGCGGTACTGGGGAGTGGTCTAACGGTAAGACACATGACTCTGGATCATGGGATTGGGGTTCGATTCCCTGCTCCCCAGCAGTAGCGCTTCCATCAATGAGTTGCCTGCCAGGATATTGAAGGCTCTTGCCAAAGGCATGGGACTCTTGATAGTGTGGATTTGGGGTTGAGGGGAAAATCTTCTGCATGTGGCGCTATCGTCTAGGGGTTAGGACACATGGTTCTCAGCCATGAAACCGGGGTTCGATTCCCCGTAGCGCTACAGATTGCGAGGGAGCCGGGCAGTCTGAGCGAATCGACACCCGGCTCACTGCTTGCAGGTAATCTATGACGAATTCCGATGGGAAAAACGATCGCCAGTCCTGGAGACGCTGGGATGGGAAATGGGTATGGCCGGGAAAGAAGATCAATCGCGGCGAAACACCCAAAAAAATCCTGTCCAGGTTCTGGTATCTCCTGATTCCCTTCATCGGCCTCATGTGTTCGCAGGAATCCTATGTGAGGCCTCATCTCGTTCATTTCGAAGATGTCACCAATCGCGAACGAAAATTGTTCCTTGATAACAGGGATGCATTGAAACTGAATCAAGGGAATCTCGAAACAGAAATCACGAATGTTCAATTCGAGATGGACACGACGGTGATTCCCCAAGCTGCTTTCTACGAGATGATTCTGGATAGTCTTGTGACAATCCGGCGCACCTTTGATGAATCCCTGCCCGTGACCGAAGCCCTCATTGATTCACTCAGAGGAGTGAATCAAAATCTTGTCGCGGAGAGCCAGTACAATGCGGGAGTATGGGCTCGCCGAAAGGTCACCCGCGACAGCCTGCGGCAGCAGGTCTTGATATTTGCGGATTCTCTCGTTGCGCTGGCCGATACAATTGATGCCAAGGAACATCTAGTTTATCGGGTACTACATCCGGGTGAGTTCAGAAAAGAAACATCTCTCTTCCCCGGGGAAGCGGATTATCCCGATAGAGACAAACTTCCGAAACGGTGAGGTCATGGCTAGATCGAGTTACAATCCATCTCTGCTACTCCCGATCATTGATGTGATCGTGGGGCTTACTTTGTTGATCGGGGCCGGATACATCTGGTACAACACCCGCGGTCAGGAACAAATCATCGAAGCCCAGGAACAACTCGATATGACCCGGCGGCAGCAGACCGATGAAATTAAGACGATCAACCAGATGATCGCCGAACGGGAAGATGAACTGGTTAATATTCGCAACGAGCAGCTGGCCAAGACACAGTATGTACAATTTCTACAAGAACGTATCGAGATGGAGACGACACAGATCTCCGAGGGGCGTGAAAAGGACAGGCGCTATACCGATGAACTCCTGGAGCTTCGGGACGATATCCGGATCGCTCGAGATGAGCTGAAAGGAAATCTCGCGGGTGTCGCGGAAGAAGACGGCCGTGTCCGCAGACGCACCAGCGAACTTGATTCTCTCAAGGTTGAGTCCCTTGTCCGCCAGCAACGTGTCAGCGCATTAGAAAATGAGATTGCCGAAGCCCGGGCCGTCCGCCGGCATGACCCCTGGTCGATCTTCCCTATCCAAACCGGATTTTTGGCGGCTTATGAGTATGGCGACAAGGATCAGCGTTTTATCGCAGGACTCTCCCAGGATCTGATGGATATTCAGAATCTCAAACTGGGGATACAGGGAGTCCTCGGGCTTTCTTCATCGGAAAACCGGTCTTTGAAGGAGGGTGGGCTCTACCTCAATGTTCCACTGATCTTCAGGCGGGCCTCCCTTGAATTCGGAGCTGGAATCCAGGGAACAACAGAGGGGGCGGGGGACACCAATGTCGATCCCTACGCCTCGGCCAACTTCCGACTGGCGCCCATCCGCAGTGAGCGATTCTTCCTGCTCGGCGGACCTTATTACACGGGATCGAACACAGCGATCCGCCTGGGCCTGGGATTCGGCCGCCGCTAGGCCGCCGCCGCTGAGCCATCCGCCACAGAGTTTAAAGGAACCGGTCTCAGGGCCGGTTTTCTTTTACCAGGATCTGGAGTTCTTCCTCGAGCCGCGCTTCTTTGAGACCGGTGAGTCCCCACAGGCCGGCCATAAAAAAGAAGACCATACTCAGTACGGCCAAACGCAAGTCGCCGGTCAGCCAGACAACAAGCCCATAGGTGAGGGGGCCGAAAATCGCGGCAAAGCGATTGCTGATCGCGAAGAGTGAAAAGACGGATCCCGCGACCGGCGGTGGCGTGGCGCGCCCGAGGAGAGAGCGCCCAAGGTTTTGTGTCGGACCGAGAACAAATCCGCCGAGAATACCCAGGATCCAATATTCAGCGCCCGGTTGTCCTGTCCATCCCAGCCGCCAGGTTGACACAACAATGGCGATCCAAACCAACAGGCAGAACTGCAATATCCGTCGGTCACTGTAACGATCCGCCCAGGCGCCTAAAAGGGGAGAGCCGAAGAGGGCCGCTCCCTGAATGACCAGAAAGTAGAGCACCAATCTTTCAGGGGGCCACTTTAAAATTGTCGCGGCAAAAATGGAGGCCATGGCCACCACCGTTTGAATGCCGTCCCCATACAAGAGGTTGGCCAGGAGAAAGCGGCGGAGTTGAGGTGAACGCCAGGCCCCTGCCAACAATTCTCTCACCCGGATAGACTTCCCCTCCACGGGCCGCAGAGGGATTTTATGGGCCGTCAAAAGGAGGGGGAGGCTAAAGAAAGCCCACCAGACGGCGGTTAGTGGAAAAGCCTGCGTTACCGTGATCTGAAGGATTTTACCATTGGGCAGGGTGACACCCTTCAAGAGCAAAAGATCGATGGCGAGGACTAGACCGCCTCCAAGGTAACCCAGACCCCATCCCCAGCCCGAGAGCCGCCCCATCGCGCCGGGTGAGCTGATACGCGGTAGCAGGGCGTTGTAGACCACGCTGCTGAGGGCGAATCCCAGGACCGCCACGGGAAATATGACGAAGGCCAGGGGCAGATCTCCCGGCTTGATCAGTCCCAGCAAGGCGGTGGCCGCGATCCCGGCGCCGGCGAGGCCGGCAAGCCATAGGATGGGCCGGTGAGAACGATCAGATCGCAGGCCGATGGTGGGCGCCAAGAGGGCGACAAGGAACAGTGTGAAGGAGAGCAGAAAGGTATAAAGCGTGGGGCCCGGTATCCGGTTTCCCAGAATGACCGTCCCTGCCATCCCTCCGGCCAGGCTGCGGGCGAAATATTCATTGAAAAGAACAGCGAGAATGGTCGTCGCGAAGGCTGAGTTCGCAAAATCATAGAGACACCATGAGGCCCTGACTTCCCTCATCCCGGCGTTCATCTCATCCGCTCTCCCCTCTGTGGATGGATCAAGGGGAATCGGCGGGGACCCGGCGCCCCAGGATAAAAACGAATCCGGTCAACGCAAGGGCCCCCAGCAGGAGGGACCACCAGGGGCTCATCCCAAAGGCGGATGGGAGATCGCCCAGAACGATTCCGGTGAACCCGGCCAGCAGGGCATAGGGGAGTTGGGTTCGGACATGATCGACATGGTCGCAGGATGTGGCTAGTGACGAAAGAACGGTGGTGTCGGATATGGGTGAGCAATGATCGCCGAAAACGGCTCCCGCAAGGATACTAGAGAGAGATCCCAGAAGGATCCGGTGGGCCGGTCCCGGATCGAACCCATGATAACGACAGGTTTCGATAGCTAGAGGAATGGTGACCGGGATGAGAATCGCCATTGTTCCCCAGGAGGTGCCTGTGGCGAAGCTCACGAGGCTGGCCACGATAAAGATGAGAAGGGGCAGGAAATGGGGATTCAAGTGTTCGGAAAGCAAGCCCACAAGATAGGGAGAGGTTCCAATCTCGCGGCAGATATCCCCGAGGGACCAGGCCAGGACCAGGATAATCGCCGCCAGCAGCATCCCACGGAGGCCTCCGACCCAAGCTGAAATTCCTTCACCCAGATCGAGAATCCTCTGACCCCAAGCGAGAACCAAAGCCAAGATGCCGCCCAGCGCCGAGGCCCAAAGGAGGGCCGAATAGGAATCGGCCGCGCCAAAGATATCCCCCACGAGACGGTGCGGTTGGGGATGGTGGAAGAAGTCGGCGAGGCTTGGGGATCCAGCCGCGGGGGATCCTGTGTACCAAAGACCGATTAATGTGGCGGCGACGACGGCGAGAATTGGAAGCAAGGCGTTGATAGGCCGGGGGGCGACCTCCTTTTTGGGACGGAGGGCGTCGCTCTCGAAGTCGGCGAGGGGTTGCGCGCCGGGCCGCAGCACCTGACCGGTTCGGGCTCTGATCTCGGCCTTCAGCATGGGGCCCCAATCCCGTCCCGTGGCCGCGACAAGAAAACCCAAAACAAGGGCCAGGATGGGATAGAAGCGATATGGCAGGGTTTCAAGAAAGACCTTATAGGCATCCATCTCCGAACCCACATCGTGAAGGGCGTCGCCGATGAGTCCGACTTCCGTTCCGATCCAGGTCGAGATCAGGGCAATGCTCGCGACCGGCGCCGCGGTCGCATCGACGAGATAGGCCAACTTTTCCCGGCTCAATTTCAGGCGGTCGGTGATGGGGCGGAGGGTCGGCCCGATGATGATCGTGTTGGCATAATCGTCGAAGAAGATCAGGAGACCGAGAAACCAAGCGGCGAGGGCGCCGCGCCGCGGTGTGGTCGCCCGGCGGGCGAGACGTTGCACAATTCCCAAGGTGCCGCCGCTCCGGCTCATCACTCCCACCATACCGCCGAGAAAAAGGGTGAAGAGAAGGACCTTCACATGATCCGAGTTCGCGATGGCCCCCACGATGGTGGTATCGATGGCGCGCAGGCTGCCGGCAAAAATGTCCGGTCCATTGATAAAGACGGCTCCGACCCAGATGCCGAGAAGCAGGCTGACCAGAACCTGCCGCGTGATGAGGGCCATTGCAATGGCGATGAAAGGGGGTAGAAGGGTGATGAGACCGGGCCACAATGTAAAACCGATGGCGGCAAGGGGCGATCCCGCGGCATCAACGATCACCGCTTCGCAGTGTCCCCAGCCTCCGATTTGAAACTCCGGTGTTGTATAACCTTCATCGCTTGCTTCCAGGGGAAGCTCTTTTACGGTTTCACCGCCTCTCTGAATCAGAAGACGGTATTCTCCGCCGGCGCCGGCTCTCTGTTTGTCGGGTGGCGGAGAAAAGACAAATTGAGTGGGAACGCGGCCCAGAACGAGACGGGGTGCGATTCGATCCCATCCGTTATGGAATTCGGCCTGCGCCGCCGGAAGACGGCTCAGCTGCGGAAGAAGGAAGAGGACAATAAGAATCCCACCTGCGGAAAGCCATCTCCAGGAAGGAAGCGGAGTCCCTCTCAACGCCCTCCTCCTTTTTTTATAGACGAACCATTCTTGAAGGCATAGATCGCGACGGCGCCCGCGGCCGCGACACCGAGCGATTCGACCGTCGGAGCGATGGGGATTTTGAAAGACTCGCGGGAGGCCTCTAGAAGGATCTCCGGAAGGCCGTGTCCCTCACTCCCGAGAAATAGAATGCGGGCATGAGAGGGCCCCATGCGGGAGGGAATCAGATCCTTGTCGCCACTCGGGGATAGGGCGGTCAGCCGCCAGCCGGAGGTCGACAGAATCTTGAGGGCGCGGTGCAGCGGTTCTTCGGGGGGGAGTTCCCAGACAGGGAACCGAAGCACCGTCCCGGCCGAGGCGCGAATCACCTTCGGATGGAAGGGATCGGCCGTACCTTCCAGAATGAGGACACCCTCCGCACCAAAAGCGGCGGCGGAGCGAATGAGGCTGCCGACATTAGCCGGATCCTGAATTTGAGCCAGAGCGGGAATCAGACTGCTGGCACTGGAGGGTTTGGGTGGGAAGGGGGCAAGCGCGGGACGATCCCAAACGGTGATCAAACCTTGAGGTGAAGGATCACTTGAGAGTGTTTCCATAACATTGTCCGCGACATGTAGATGGGATTTCGTCCCGTGACGCAGGGCGGCCAGGAGCTGTGGCGCCCCACTGACATGCTCGATATGGGAGCTGCTGACGACGAGACGCAGCTCCAATCCGGCGGCCCGGGCCTCTTCGGTCGGGTGGCGCCCCTCGACGAGGATCACACCCTCTTTGCGCGCTCGATCGGGGCGGGAAAACCACTTCCGCAGCTTCAAGATTCTGGGGTTCCGAAGGGAGGAGAGCTTCTCGGCATCGGCGCTCTTTAAATCCGGTCGAAGATCTTTTGTCATGGGGTCCTTTCCTGAGCTTGGCATGGAGGAAAGATAAGGGACGTTGGAGGATCTGTCCAGGAGCGTGAGCTCTTCCTTGCGCCGCCGTCAATTCCAAATCCGGCTTGGCAGACCGCTCTTTATGAGGATGAGTGTGAGGGGAAGAATGACAATGGCGAAGAGAGTGGTCAGGAAGACCATGGTCGCCACCAAATCGGCGTCGCGATTGTAACGGCGGGCAAGGACAACGGTCAGTGCGGCTGAAGGCAGCATGCCGTAAAAGAGAATGATATCCCTTGAGAGGCCCTGCAGCGAAAAAAGAGTCACCGCAATAACGCCGCCCGCCAATCCCAATATAAAACGGAGGAAGACACCCATCAGTGCGAGCCGGATGTGTTGGAGACGCACACCCGACAAGGTCTGCCCTAGAATGATCAACAGGACGGGGATCGCGCCCTTCGCGGTGATATGGGCGGTTTCATTGAGAACCGGCGGCAATGTCAAGTGGAGGGCCTTCATGCAAAGCGCGGTGAGGGTGGCGACAAAGGCTGGTTCGCGCAGGAGCAGATCGGGTCGAAAACGGCCGGAAACCCAGGCGATTGCCAGTGTGAAGACAATAATGTTCGTCGTGATGTAGCAGAGGATACCCAGGCTCATGCCGGCCGGGCCGAAGTTGGGTTCCAGCAGGGGGAAGGGGATATTGGCGGAATTGACAATGACGAGCGCCAATAAGAGGCCCCTCTGAGAGCCGATTTTCAGAAATCGTAAACAGACCGCTCCTCCCAGAAAGGAAACGGCCATGATGGTCAGGACACCGGCCGGTATTTGCCACGCCGTCGCCAATTCGAGCTTGGCATCGAGGATGACCGTCAGGGCGAGCGCGGGCAAGAAGACCGACATCGTGACATCGGTGAGAATCGTTGTCTGTGATCCTTTAAACTTCCCGTAAATGAAACCGAGGGCCACGACACCGAATGTCTGTCCGACGGATAAGCATACGGTCTGAACCGATTCCCACATCCTTCAAGACCTCAATAGAGAATGGTGAAGGGATTGGGCGCCTCATCGCAGGTATCCCAAGTTACTTTGACCGCTTCCACGTTCGCCAATCGGGGCCCTTCCTGCAGGTAAGTTATAAATTCCTGGAGTCTGCTTTGTTCCCCGCGTGCGACGACCTCCACCGATCCGTCAGGAAGATTTTTCGCATAACCGGCAAGGTTGAGTTCCAAACCCCGGTCGCGGGTTTCCATCCGGAAACAGACACCCTGGACCCTTCCCGTTACAATGGCGTGAAACTGGCGCATAGAAAACTCCTCTGAGAAACCTGGGCCCAACTCTACCACCCCTTGGCATCTTCCCCCAAACCATGGTAGGAAGGGAGCGGAACCTGCATCATAAAAGGATGGTTTTGAAAGGAATGACTGAGGCACGACGCAAAGAGTCCCCATCGGCGGCCGGGCGGCTGCGAAAAGCTATAAAGGGCGCCTTTCCCCGGGCGAAGTGGAGTGAGCCCGGCCGGGCCTATGGTCTGTTGACCCATGACATGATTCTCAGATCGGAACCTGGATCCTCGGGTCCCTGGCCGGATGAGGCCGGGGGCGGCACCCTCTTTATTGATTTGGAGACCCTGGGATTCATTGGCCGGCCCCTTTTTCTTATTGGTGTTCTTCGTCCCCTGAGCTCGAAAAAGGCGTGCCTTATTCAATATCTGGCCCGGGATTATGCCGAGGAAGAATCCATCCTGCGCGCCTTCAGGCACCATCACAAATCCCATAAGATCTGGATTACCTTTAACGGCAAGGCGTTTGACGCCCCCTTTCTTATGGAAAGGTTCAAGTATCATCGGCTTCATCCTCTCGCACCCGGATATCATTTGGATCTTTTACACGCCGCCAGGCGGGAGTGGCGGGATGTTCTCCCCGATTGCCGGTTGAAGACATTAGAAAGTCATGTCTGCGGCACCTGGAGGGGAGAGGATCTCGACGGGGGCAAGGTGCCCGAGGCTTACCATGATTTTGTGCGCACGGGGGATCCCACGGATGTGGTGCGTGTTCTGCAGCACAACCGGCATGATCTTCTGACGTTGGGAAAGCTGTACCGCATATTGAAACCGGCCTGCGAGTGAACGGCCGATGGTTGACCGGCCCGTGATTGACTTCCGGCGGATGCTCTCTAAAATTCCCATGACACCATTTATTCGGGGAGGCCCGACCGGCCGGTTTGAATGATTCCGCCCCCGGCTTGGCATTGAGGAGGTTTGCACCATGGGGAACCGCGCCCAGGAAATCCGCGAACAGCTGCTGGCTCAAGGCCGCCAGGTCAAAGAAAAACGTCCCGGCCTCTCACTTCTCGATATTCTTGAGGGGTTCGCTCAGGGAACGGGGAGCCTTGTGCGACTTGAGACCATTCCAGCGCGGGAAGCGAGGATGGCGGAACCGGGACGGCCCCTTCCCGAACCCCTCCGCCGGCAGCTGGCCGGATCGGGAATCGAAACCCTCTATCTTCATCAGGCGCGGTCCCTCGATATTCTGCGAAACCGCCGGAATGTGGTGGTCGTGACGGGGACGGCCAGCGGCAAGACCCTCTGTTATAACCTTCCCGTCCTGGAATCCCTATTGGAGGATCCCCGCCGCCGGGCCCTCTATCTCTTTCCAACAAAGGCGCTGGCCCAGGATCAGCTGAAAGTCCTGCGGCAATTGGGTGTTGGGGCGCTGAAACAGGTTAAGGGGGAGGAGGAACCCCTCTTCCGCGCGGCGACCTATGACGGCGATACACCGGGGAATTTGCGAAGCAAAATCAGAGATGAAGCCCGCATCGTTTTAACAAATCCCGATATGCTGCATGCCGGAATCCTGCCGAATCACGCGCGCTGGGCCGATTTCTTCAGCCGGTTGGATACGATCGTTCTCGATGAGATCCATGTCTATCGGGGTGTCTTTGGTTCGAACGTCGGCAATGTTTTCCGGCGGCTGCTGCGGATCCTGGATCACTACAGGGCGCGGCCCCGGATTGTCGTTGCCTCCGCGACCATCGCCAATCCGAAAGCTCTGGCGGAGGAGTTGACCGGATGCCCCTTCGAATTGGTCGATGAGGACGGATCCCCCAGGGGCAAGCGCCATTTTGCGATTTGGAATCCACCGCAGGTGATGCCGGGAGGGATGGAACGCCGGAGTTCGAATATGGAGGCCCGGGACCTGATGGTGCGTTTGATTGAAGAAGGATATCAGGTCATTACCTTCGTCCGGGCGCGCCAGCTCACCGAAGTTCTTTTGCGCTACTGCCAGGAGGATCTTTCACAAAAGGGCGGGGGATTGGCCGAAAAGGTCCGCGCCTACCGCGGAGGATATTTACCGAAGGAGAGGCGGGAGATCGAGGCGGCCCTCTTCTCGGGTGAACTGATGGGGGTGATCTCCACTAATGCCCTGGAATTGGGGATCGATGTCGGGAGTCTGGACGCGTCGATACTCGTCGGTTATCCGGGTACGATCGCCAGCGCCTGGCAGCAGGCGGGACGGGCCGGACGGCGGGAAGCCGAATCGGTTTCGGTTCTCATCGGACACAACCTGCCCATTGATCAATATCTGATGCGGCACCCCGATTATTTCTTTGCGCAAAGCCCGGAGTATGCCGTCGTCGATTCGACGAATCCGCATATTCTGCTGGGACACCTCAAATGTGCGGCTTATGAGCTTCCCCTCGAAGCGAAGGATAATAGACTTTTCGGCGAATATGCGCCGGCCTTGCGGAAGTTGCTCGAGGAATATCATCAGGTGCGGACGATAAAGAAACGTTCCTATTTCAGCAGTACCGATTATCCGGCCGGCGCCATCAGCCTCCGGACAACTTCTATCCAGTCTTATACAATTGTTGAGGGAACGGCGGGCGGCAATCGTGTCATCGGCACGATGGATGAGGCGAGCGCTTTTCCACAGCTGCATCCACAAGCCGTTTACCTGCATGATGCCGAGACATTTCTTGTCGACGAGTTGAACCTCGAAGAGCGTGTCGCCTATGTTCATCGGGCGGATACCGACTATTACACACAGGCCGTCAGCGATACCCAAATTATGATCAACGAAATTGAACGCGAGAAGACCTGGAACAAGACGCCGGTCTCCTTCGGCAATGTTTCGGTGACCGACACGGTGGTGATGTTCAAGAAGATCAAATTCGGGACACGCGAGTCGATCGGATACGGGGATGTCGATTTGCCGGCGCAAGTCCTGCACACATCATCCTGTTGGTTCACGCCTTCAATAGAAGCGATACACGAAGTCCTGAAATGGGGCCGGGCGCCGTCCGAGGGAATGCTCGGCCTCTCCAATGTTCTCTCAGAAGTCGTCGGGCTTTTTGTCATGTGTGACCGGCAGGATGTGGGGACAACCGTCGACGCGAAGACGACCGGGGCGCAGGCGATCTTTATCTACGATAAATATCCCGGTGGATTGGGTTTTGCGTCCAAAGCCTACAAGCTTCTCCCGGAGATCCTCGAGGCCTGCCGGCTCTTGGTGAGTGAATGCGAGTGCGAGGGGGGGTGTCCCTCCTGTGTTGGATCGCCGATTCCACCCTTTGCGCAGCAGGACCCCGATACGCAGGGGAAGGGAAAGATCCCCGACAAAGAGGCCGCCCTCATCCTGATTCATGCCCTGCTGGGTCTAAAGGCCTACAAGCCGAAGGGAGGGACGATTCACCCGGTGCCGGTGGAGAGTCTGCCGATTGAGAGATTGCCGATTGAGAGTCAACCTGGGGAGCGTCTACCTGGGGTCGAAAAGGAGAATCTTGAGAGGAATCTTCGGAAAGGGGATCTCCCGGACAGTGAAGCCCCGCAGGAGCCGATGAAACGGCTACCGCGCGAGGTGGAACGGCGGCTGCGGGAGTTGCTCGAAGCGGCGTCTAATAGTCATCCTCGGCAAAAGGGTGTGGAGCCCGACCCTCTTTCTTGAAATTCCGGAGCTCTTCCTCGAGCTTGGATAACTTCTTCTGCCGCGTCTTCTCGCGCTCAGGGTCGCCGAACAGCTGTTCCATGGCTTCTTGGCGCTCCCGGAACTTTTCCTGAAATTTGTCGACTTCTTCCCTCAGCTTGGGGCTCTCGTCTTCTTTCTGGAGCTCCTCCAATTTGAGATAATCGCCGATCTCATACCGGACATCGAAGGGGCTTTCAATCGGCTGGAGAATCTCCCTCTCCGACAATTCATGGAGAAGCATCGTCACAAGCTCAACCGGGATATCGGTGAGCTCAACCAGATCCCCCGCCGTGGGGGCCTTCTGGTTCTTGTGGCTCAGGATGCGAACCGCGGCCATGATCAGATGGCCCTTTTCGTAGCTCAGTATAGTTTTCATCACTTCCATAGCCTGCCATGACTTCGGCATCATCGCAAGGGGCGGCTCCCTCACCCTCCGCAGAAAGCGGCTCTTTCCGATAGCGGTCTTCTTGAGCCCCGGTCTGAAGATCCTTATGCTTCAGGTGGGTGGGATTCGATTCTGTCGTCACCTATTGGGAGTGAGGGTATGAAAGAAACGCCTTGTGATGTCGTGGTTTTCGGGCCGCATCCTGATGATGCCGAGATGGTGATGGCCGGGACGATGATCCGAATGGTCCGGTGCGGCTACAGGGTTCTCAATGTGAGCCTCACGCGCGGGGAGATGGGAACCTACGGGGATGTGGAAACCCGCCGGGAGGAGTTCCTCAAGGCGAATGCCCTCATGGGGACAGAAGGGGTCCTGCTCGATTTCCCCGATACGGGCGTGGTCAACGACAGGGAAGGGAGATTGAAGATCGCATCCTTCGTCCGGAAACAGAGACCCCGTGTCGTCTTTGCGCCGTACCACACCAATCCCTATACGCATCTCGACGGATCGGCCAATGTGGATCATTCCCCCGCCGGTGAGCTCGTGCGCGACGGGCTCAAACTCGCCCGCTTCCGGCGGCTGCTTCCCGAGTTGACGCCCCACAACGTGCAAAGGATCTTCTATTACATGATCCCCAAGGATCACCGCCCCACATTTGTCGTCGATGTCAGCGACTTGAAGGAAGAGATTCACGCCGCCATCAAGGCCTATGCGACACAAATGAGCATCCACCGCGAGCAAATCAAGATTTTGGATATGCTGGATGCGATACGCGCTTTTCACGGGCTTCGTATCGACCGTCCGCTGGCGGAGGCCTTCCTCAGTGAAGAGGCTTTGAAACTTGAGGTTGACGATTTCTTTCACATTTAAGAAACGCTGAGAAGCCTCTGTTCAACCTCTTGCCGGGGGAATGAAGATTAGAAGCGAACCGGCCGAGACGAAGGAGAGATTCACGAATGAGACGGTCTATCGGTCTGCTTGAGGCCATTCCCCTTCTCGGCTTAGTCCTCGCCTATCTGATTCTTAAATGCTACTCCCTTCATCCGACCGTGACCGACGATTGGATCTATGCTTATCTGGCGCGGCGGATGGGGGAGGGGGCCTGGCCGTACCGCGATTATTTCTTTGCGCATCCTCCCGTTCATTTGCTCGTCATCGTCCCCATCATGAAAATCTTCGGTTTTAGCATCACGGCGGTCAGGGTCATTCCCGCGCTCGCGAGCCTGGCCTCGGGGTTTTTCCTGTGGGCATTGATCCGCCGGGACGGCGGACGAGTGGCCGGGTGGATCGGCATGGCGTCCTTTTTGTTCGCCTATGATGTTCTCCGGTCGAGCAGTCATGTGACAGGGGCGAACCTCTCCCTGGTCTTTCTGCTGGGCGGGACCTTGGCATTGCGTAACACCCGCTGGATCACGGCCGGCATTCTCCTCGGTCTGGCTTCCCTTGTCGCGCTTTATACAATTCCTGTTATCGGTATACTCCTGCTTCTCACAGCCTATCTCCGGAAGCCGGGCTGGAGGCGCAGTTGGATCGCCTTTGGCGTCCTCTTTCTCGGTCTTCAATTGCTTGTCGCCCTTCCGGCGCCCGGCAACTATCTCGACCAAGTTTATCTTTATCACCAGATGAAAAAAAAGAATATCCGGAGGACGGAAGAGACAATCTACCGCGCCGCCGCGAATCATGAGATACCGGCATCGGCCCTCCCGATCGCGGTGGGCGGGTTTATCGCCCTCGGCGGAATCGGTTGGCGCGGCCGATCCAGGAATGAAAAGAAGAAGCTCAAACATTCGAGTGCTCAACAGAAACCGAAGCATCATGGAATCCTGAATCCCGAAGGATTGAACGGCCACCGGGTTTCAAAATCGCTGGCCGCCGTCTTTCTCGTAGCATTGGCGCAGCTGCTTTTCTTTCTGCGATTACCGGAAGTCTATGCTTACTACCTTCTCATACCCTATGCGATCCTGGCCGCGGCCCTCGGACTGGGGATCGCCGCCTGGTGGGAGGTGATGAAGGGTCTCATCTCATGGAAGGACGGTTCCAAACCGGGGAAGAAGATAAGATTCCACCTCCCGGCGGACCGGCTTCCGATGGTTCTTATGGGAATCCTGGTGACGGTTGGAGGCCTGACGCTGATAAAAATCATCCGCCCGACGGCGGAAGGAAACCATGCCGACGGGAGGACGATTGAATACAAGTGGCGTGCTTCGGTGCTGCCCTCTTTTCTAGACAACGCCGTTCATAAATATATATGGGCGGATCAGAGAATCGTCGGACAAAAAGCCTCGGTCGCCCGGCTCTATTTATGGCATGAAGCCCGCGGGTTGGAATATCTCGATGAGATTTCCACCGAACTCCGGCGCAGGATACCCGAGGATGCATGCCTCATCGGCGATTCGATGTTGGCGCCGCTTGTCGCCTTGGCGGCCGGCCGTCGGATTATCGATGATGAAGCGGATACGAATACGAAGCGTTTCCGCTCGGGCGCGGAATCGATGGATAGGTTCATATCGAGAATCGATAGAGAGTCCCTGCAGGCGATTGTCTTTATGGAGGGAGTGTTCCTGGACAGCTTTCCGGCCTTCCGGGCCTGGCGCGAGAAGAATTTCGTGGTCGCCGGTGTTTGGGACGAAGGTCCCGGCAGAAAGATGACCCTCGCCGTCCGGGGAGGGTAGGTTGTTTCAGCCGGTAGCCTCCGGGTGTTTATTCCTCGCGTACCATTCCTTCAACTCACGGATCAGTGATTCCGGAGTATTTAATTCGGGATCCTCAAGTACAAGTTCCAAGAGGTGGTGAAGAGCGTCTCCTATGACCCGGCCCGGAGTGACGCCGAGTTCCCGCATGATATCATTTCCGTCAATGGCGAGATCCCGCACGCTGAAGGCATTGTCCTTTTCGAGAACTTCCTGAATGCGATCCCAGAGCTCTTGCAGTTTTCGGGACGCATTGGCCCTTCGCTTGCCGCTTCCGGCCGTATCGGCCTTTCGCAGTTCAAAAAGATCGGGAATGTTCTCCATCCCCACATCCCGCACAAATCTTCGCACCGCCGAGTCGGTCCACTCCGTTTGGAAGAAGAACATATGGTGCCGGATCAAGTGTTTGACCTTCCGGCGTTCTTCATTGCTGTAACGCAGGCGATTCATGATGGCGCCCGCCTTTTGGGCGCTGACAAATTGATGCCCGTAAAAATGGACATCCTCTTCAACAGTGCGGGTCGCCGGTTTCCCGATATCATGAAAGAGGGTCGCAAGGCGAACGATAAGATGATCCTGGGCTGCGGCGTCGGTTGCCGCCAGGGTGTGTTCAAAAACATCGTAGGCATGGAAGCGGTTCTGCGTGATGCCGTCACACTCGGCGATCTCGGGGAGAATCCGCCTCAGAACGTCGATCTGTTTCAGCAGAAGAAAACCGGTCGATGGTTTGGGCGACAGCAGAATCTTGTTGAGCTCGTCCCGGATTCTTTCTGAGGAGAGGTGATCGACGAGGGCCGCTGATTCCGACATGGCGTTTAATGTACAAGGTTCAATAGAGAAATCCAACTGCACGGCGAAGCGGACGGCGCGCAGGATGCGCAGGGCGTCCTCGCGGATACGATCTTTCGGCTCGCCGACCGCGCGAATGACCCGGTGGCTCAGATCGGTTCGGCCGTCGTGAGGATCGATCAGGTTTTGAGGCGCGGTGGGATCCCATGCCATGGCGTTCATTGTAAAATCGCGGCGATTGAGATCTTCAGAGAGCTCCATGGTGAACTCGACAGAATCGGGGTGTCTGAAATCGGAGTAATCGCTCTCACGGCGGAAAGTCGTCACCTCAAAGATCTCTCCATCAGCTGGGATGAGAAGGGTTCCGAAGCGGGCGCCCACATCAAAAGATTTGGGAACCGCGCGCCGGAGTTGATCAGGGGGCAGATCGGTGGCGAGATCCCAGTCATGAATCGCCCGGTCCAGCAAGAGGTCCCGGAGGCAACCGCCGACGATAACCATCCGCCCGCCGGCATGTTGGATCCAGCGGCCGATCTTATGCACGCCGGTGGGGAGGGTCTGGCCGAGATTTCC
Organism: Candidatus Eisenbacteria bacterium; assembly: GCA_018831195.1. NCBI lineage: Bacteria > Candidatus Eiseniibacteriota > Candidatus Eiseniibacteriota bacterium. The sequence continues at coordinate 22,000 of JAHJDP010000109.1, forward strand.
GGTTTCTATTTTTTTACTGATCTCATCCATCTCCGGACCTCGGCTGAGAATTTTTAAACTGCTTGACCTTCTGATCCGCAAGACGGGTTGGTCGCGGTATGCGAAAACCGCCATGAAGGGCAAGGGTCAAACGAAGCGATTCCTGGAGGCTGAGACGATGCCCCGGTGATACATAAACGGGGCGGACATTATCCCGTGTTCTCACCGCATAACCGACGGTCTCAGTCCCCAGTCGTATCGGGCTGTGGCCGCCTCTCCGGCGGTCCGGTTCTCTAACGGCGCCGCAGAGGAGGCTTTTGGCGATTCCCAAGGAGGGAATGTCATAGAGGACTCCCAAATGGCAGGCCAGACCGAATCGCCGCGGGTGGGCGATGCCCTGGCCGTCACAAACGATCAGGTCGGGTATCCTAGAGAGTTGTTCAAGGGCCTGCTGAAGAACGGGTATTTCGCGGAACGAAAGCAGCCCCGGAATATAGGGGAAGCGAGCGCCCAGTGACGCATACACCTCTTCCAGCATCTCACCCGACGGCCAATCCAGCAGAACAACAGCGGCGTACAAGATTTCACCCGCCGCGCTATGAAACCGGTGGCCGTTCGTGGCGACATCCAAACCGGCGACAAGAAACGAATCACCCTTCAGAGATCCTTCTAATGAAACCTCTTGTCTTAATCGCTCCTGGATTTTCACCGCTTCAGGCGTGCTGAGATTCCATGGATGGGCGAATCGCGGTTTCATGAGGCCATCCCCGTGACGATCGTGTTCCAACTACCTGAATTGCGGCCGGTACCGGTTGGTCAGCGGGTACCGGCGGTCCTTCCCGAAGGCCCGGGGTGTCAGTTTGACGCCCGGCGGCGCCTGGCGGCGCTTGTATTCATTGCCATCCACCCATCTGAAGACTTTGGAGACCGTCACAGGATCAAATCCCTTGGCGGAGATCTCTTTGGGGCTGAGATCCTCTTCAACCATCAACTGCAGGATGGCATCAAGCTGACTATAGGCCGGCAGGGTATCCTGATCGATCTGATCCTTCCGGAGTTCCGCGCTGGGCGGCCGGACCATCGTATTTTCGGGGATGGGCCCATCGTCCGGGCCCAATGAGTTGCGCCATCTTGAAAGCTCAAAAACCCTCGTTTTGAAAACATCTTTAAGAACCGCAAAACCTCCGGCCATGTCTCCATACAATGTACAATAGCCGACAGCGAATTCACTTTTGTTTCCGGTGGCAAGGACAAGCGCTGAAAACTTGTTCGAATAGGCCATCAGGAGATTACCCCGGATGCGGGCCTGGATGTTTTCCTCGGTGACATCTTCAGGAAGACCTTTGAAGGGGATCTCCAGGGTTTCACGATAGGATTGAAATAGGGAGTGGATCGACAAGACATCCAAGCGGATCTTCAGACGGCGGCAGAGTTCACGCGCATCCTCGAGACTGGCAGCCGAGGAGTAGGGTGAAGGCATGGCCAAACCGGTCACGGCGCCGGCGCCCAGGGCGTCGACGGCCAATGTCGCCGTCAGCGCGGAATCGATGCCGCCGCTGAGACCGATCACGACGCGCTCAAAGCCGTTTTTCCGAACGTAATCTCTGAGACCGAGCAGGAGGGCTTTATAGATGGAAGCGTTGATCGCAGGGAAGGGCTCGATCCTGGGTTTTAAAGCGGCCTTCTGAGCTTTTTGTTGAAGGGAAGTGATGAGGGCGGCCGGTAGTTCGACGCGATCAAGGTAAAGATGTTCCTCAAGATACTCCAGGCCTTTCCCACCCGGTTCAACAAAATGATCATCCGGTGGGGAGAGCCGTTCCCGGTCCATGGGCGCTGCGGGGAGATCAATATAGAGAAGATCCTCATCAAATATCCGCGCCCGTGCGAGAACTTCACCCCGTGGTGAGATCACGAGGGAGCTGCCGTCAAAGACCAACTCGTCCTGGCCGCCGACCTGGTTGGCGCAGATGAGGTAGACGCCGTATTGACTGGCGCGGTGGCGAAGAAGCTGCTCCCGGAATTCGCTCTTTCCCATGTGGTAGGGGGACGCGGAAATATTGATCAGCATCTGGGCCTCGCCGGTCTCAGCTTGAACCATGGGGACGCCCCCCCGCACCCAAAGATCTTCACAGATGTTGATTCCTATCCGCCAGCGTTCCCATTGATAAACCGGACAGCGAACCGACGTGGAAAAATATCTCTTCTCGTCGAAAACGCTGTAATTGGGCAGCGTGCATTTGTCATAAAAGTCGAGAAACTCCGCGCCGTAGAAGAGAGCGGCTGAATTGTGGATCCCCTGAGGGGTGGTTCGGGGGAGCCCCAGGCAGGTGAATAGAGGGGGCGCCGACCGGCGGATCGACTCAAACTCTATCATCGCATCCCGGAGAAAGGAGGGTCTGAGCAGCAGGTCCTCCGGGGGGTATCCGGTGAGCACCAGTTCCGGGAAGATAATCAAATCGGCCTGATTGTCATTGGCTAACGTCATATAATGTATTATGTTGCGGGCATTGCCCTCCAAGTCGCCCACGATCGGATTCAACTGTGCGAGCGCCAGCCGCATCCCCATCCCTCCCTCTACTGGAAATCGTTATTCCCTGCCCACTTGAGAGTCCACAAGTCGAAGGCAAACTTCAAGCTCGGTCTTCTATGCGCCGATGACCATAGGGTAGGGTTTCACCCGCCAAGCGGGTGCAGGACGTCGGGACCGAAAAAGTTCCTAATCAGCGGTGGCCCGGTTTGGCTCCGGGCGGCATAGACAATGCGGGAAAGAATGCAAGCAACACACAAACTTATATTTTCGGCCATCCGTAATCCCGTCCGAGCCGGGCGCCTGCATCTCTTTGCAGCCCTCCTCATCATTGGCCTGCTGGGGTGTGATTCCCCGGAACAGACAAAGACGGAAGAGACGGCGTCGGTTGTGAACTTTCTTCACGGCGGGACCCTTCGCATTATCCACAATGAGCCGGGGAGTCTCGATCCCATGGAAGTGGATGATGTCTACGAGTCGGGAATCACAAACAATATCTACGATGGATTGGTCAGGCTCAATGAGTCCTGCCAGCTTCAGCCGCATCTGGCGGGGACGTGGATTGTTTCGCCGAACGGCAGGGAGTATCAATTCGAATTGCGGCCGGATGTGCGCTTCTCCGATGGAACGCCGTTCTGTGCCCTCGATGTTGTGGTGACCCTCGCATCCATTCTTTCACCCCTGAAGAGCTGCCAGCCCTTTGCGGAAACTTATATAGAGATGATTGAGGGAAGCAAAGCGTTCCGCCGCGGGGAGGCGCCGTGGCCCTCCGGGCTTCTGGCCCCCGATTCCTTGACGGTCAATATCAGGCTTGAAGAACCCCTGGCGACATTTCTTCTCGCCCTGACGATGGATCAAGTCCGCATTGTTCGCTGGAAAGAGCGGATCGATCTGATACCGAACGGACTGAAGTCGTTGACCGGTTATGTCTCCCAGGAGATATTGGACAGCGCTTATACAAATAAGCTGGGGAAGGATCCTGAACGGATGTTCTTGCCGGGTACCGGTCCTTTCATCCCCGTCGAATGGATCCCATTGGATCATGTTACGCTGATCCGGAACCCGGATTATTGGGGAGGGGAACCGGGCGTTGACAGCCTCCTCTTTATCATTCGGCAGAGTTGGAGCGCGGAAGAGATTCTGCGTCTTTTCCGGAATAGAGAAGTCGAGATGACCTTTGTCCCGCGGGGCAAAGAGGAAGAGATGAGAAGAGATTACGGGGCTCGGATTGATGTGGGACATGAGTTGAGTTTCTCTTTTATTGGATTCCGAATGGATCGGCCGCCTTTTGACCAGGTTCTTTTCAGAAGGGCGATGGCGCATGCCATCAATGTCGAGAAACTGGCCGCCCTCGATCCGGAATTTGCTCAGGCCGCCAGCGGTATCCTTCCGCCGGGCATGCCCGGATATAGCCCGGAGATCCAAAGGCTCCCCTTTAATCCGGAAGCGGCGCGGTCGAACCTTGCACAATTAGGATATAGCCCGGCGAATCCCGTTCCCGCTTGCACCCTCTTTACAACACCTTCATCAGACCCGGAACAGCCGTTTGACCTTTCAATACAAGAAGATTTGGCGGCCGTCGGTATTCCCCTGGTGATCGAATATGTAGAATGGACGGAACTGGATGAAGGGGCGGTCGATGGGAAGCTGGGATTATTCAGCTTCGGCTGGGTTGCGGATTTGCCTGATCCCGATTCTTTCTTCTATTTCCTCTTTCACACCCAGGGCGATAACAATCTTTTCTCCTTCTCCGACCCGGTTGTCGATGAGCTGATCGAGGAGGCCCGGACGAGCCGGGGGGCCGAGCGTTGGGAGATTTACCGGCGTTTGGAGGGGATTATCCTCGCCAAGGCGCCGATCATTCCTTTGCGAAACACCTCACAGCTCACCGCCTGGCAACCTTATGTCATGGGTGTGCGCCCCAGTCCGATGGGTCCTCAAATGATGCCGCTCGAACGGATCCATCTGATCCCCAAGGAGCAGGCTTTGGAAGCTATTTGTAAAAAGGACCGGCCATGAGCGCGCTGAATGGAACATCACGGTCTTTTGTCCCGTTGAACCGGCGCTTCACCATGGCTTTCGCCATGGTCATTCTCGGCCTCGTCGGTTTGATGGCTCTGCTGATCGAATTCCAACACCGCAGCACGATTCGAAGTGAATCACGGGCCCGAACAATGGCCATCGCGCGATCGATTGCGGGATCGGCGGCGACATCATTGGTGGCGTACGACTATATCGCTCTTCAACAAATCGCCGACGGCGCGCATCGTCAGGATCCACTCATTCTCTATGTCATTATTCATGACAAAGAAGGCCGGGTCGCCGGTCATAGCACCCATCCGGAATCGGTCGGCCGTTTGTTACAGGATTCCCGATCGATCCGGGCGCGGGCCACCACCGAACCCCTGATCCAGGAGGGGAAAGGTGAGATCAAGGAGAGCTCCGCCAGCATTCTTGAGGTTGATCTGCCCGTTCGTCCCGACGGCCCGGCCGGGGTGCGATGGGGTACGGTCCGCGTCGGTCTCAGCTTGGAGTCGTTCCACCGCGAGATCGCCTTTGTCCGACGGTTGTTGATCGCTCAAGCCCTTCTGGGTCTCCTGCTCGGTGTTTTCGCCGGCCACATTCTATCGAGGCGTATCACAAGACCGATTAAGAAACTTGTTGAGGCGAGCCGGAATCTTGCCGAGGGACGCTGGGATTCAACGCTGAAAATCGAAACCGGGGATGAGATCGGGATTCTGGCCACTGCTTTCTCTGAGGCGGCCGGCAAACTGACGCAGAAAGAGAAAGAACTTCTGGATGCGCAGGATGAACTCCAAAAACTCAACGCCGGATTGGAGGAAACGGTCAGCCTGAGGACCGAAGAGTTGATGGCTTCCCGCAAGCTCTACCAGCTCCTGGTCGAGAACGCGCCGGATTCGTTTGTCTTGGTTCAGGACGAAAAGATCATCTTTGCCAACAAGGCTTTTGAAGAACTCTTCGGGCCATGGGAGCGGGATACGCCCGTGCATGCAAAACCCATAGCAGATGTCTTCCATCCCAGCCGCCGGGGTGAGATGAGTGGCGTTCTCAAAAAGGCCCTGCAAAGCGATGAGGCGTTTCTGAGCGAGACGCAGGGCGTCAGCGCATCGGGTGCGCCGCTCGAGTTGGAGATTCGTGGAAGGAAGGTCTCTTATCAGAATGAAACGGCTTTGGAATTTATCTTAGTCGACATCACGAATCGAAGACGGTTGTTGCGGCAACTGGTTCAGTCGGAAAGATTGCGGGCGATGGGAGAGGTGACGACCATGGTCGCGCACAACTTTAACAATGTGCTCGCCATCATGCTTGCCCGCTCACAGTTTCTCCGGATGCGGATCAAGGAAGAATCGCTTCAGAAGAGCCTGATCGCCATTGAACAAGCCGCACAGAAAGGCGCCGAAATTGTTCGCCGGATTCAGGAATTCTATGGCGAGGAGGTCGATCTTAAATTCACGGAAATTAGTGTCAACACGACGCTGCGTGATGTTGTCGTTTTTGTTGAAAATTACTGGCAGGTTTCGAGGGGTGAGAGCTGGCATTCCATCCAGGTTGAATTGGATCTGCAGCCGACTCCTTTTGTTTGGGGCGCCGAGCCGCTGCTTCAAGACGCATTCAAACGTATTCTATTGAACTCCGCCGAAGCGATGCCGGAAGGCGGGCAGATTCGAATCCACAGCGGTGCGGTGAACGATCAGGTCATTATCAGGATACAGGATAACGGTTCCGGTATGCCGCCGGAGGTCCTCCGGCGGGCCTTCGATCCCTTCTTTACGACCAAAGGCTCCCGTTTGAGAGGTCTTGGCTTGCCCGCGGCGATGGGTGTCGTCCAGCGTCACCGAGGCCGCCTCGAATTGCAGAGCGAACCCAATCAGGGCACCCTTGTCGTGATTACCCTTCCCGCCGCGCGTCTGCATCAGAATCTGGTCGGACGGACAAACGAGCCACCCGCCGCAGATTCATCAAACGCCGCTTAAGCTCCCACGTCAGAGCCCTTCAATGTCTAGTGGATCAAGATATACCTGTTATACCTGTTTCTGCTCTCTCAGGCCGCTGATTCATTCAGTTGATCACCCCCAAAATCATCCTGGGAGTCTTCTTGTGCCATTGAGTTTTTGCTCGTCATTAAAAGAATCAATTCGCGTAATAACTGGCAATTAAAGCTTCCCCTCATCTCCTCTTGCATAATCCTGAAGGCTGGAAATGATTCGATCGCATTCTTGTAAGGTCTCACGGTTGTCAGGGCATCGAAGACGTCAGCGAGTGATGCGATTTTGGCATACAAGTGAATTTCCGGCTCTCTCAAGCCACCGGGATAACCACGACCTGAGCATTTCTCATGATGTTGCAAGACAGTTGTCAAGACGGTGCGATCAAACTGCCCGGTACTCTTTAATATTTCCATCCCCTTGGCTGGGTGCGTTTTGATAATATTCCACTCGCTCTCCGTTAGCGGCCCCTGTTTTTTAAGTATGGCGGGGTTGATTTCCGATTTCCCGATGTCATGCAGCAGAAGACTTGCGCCCAGGGAATTGAGTTCCAGAGTGCTGAAGCCGAATCTTTTCCCCAAAGCAATGCCAAAAACACAAACATTCATTGAATGCGTATAAGTCGCATAATCGTAGGCCATAATCCTTATAATGCTGGCCAGGCAAGCGCGCCCCCTTAAAATATGGGTAACAGTATTCTTTACCATTTTCTTTGTTCGCAACACATTCTCTGAGGAAGTGGGATCTTCGAACATATCTTGCACCAATTTTGTCGCTGATTTGTATAGAATTGTTGACTTTTTAATTTCCGGTATTTTGGGATCATCAAGAATGTGTCCAAGATAGGTTTCTATGTAACTATTATAGCGGTGGCGCTGACTTGTCGGAATAAAAACGGTGGGGATTTTGGCTTTTTTGAATGAAGCTTTTGACGCCTCCGTGAAATTTTCTCCGGCTGAATGTACCTGTACGTATCTGCCGAGTGCGTGTTTGTTGTAAAGGTCGAATTCAAGCGTCTGATCAATCTGAAGATTACGAACGGGGATATCAAAGTAACTACTTTCAGTATTTTGATGGTTTTTGGGGAGGGATGGTACGATGTCAGGACCGAGCTGGCGGCCCATTTGAGTCGGCTTTTCTGAACGGATTTGCCCCATCTCACCATCTCGCTCTTTAAATTCCTGGTCGCATTGGTAACAAACATACTAATCGATATCAGAAGACTCATCGGATTTTGTGCCTGAAATGTTGAGTATAACGCGGATAATTTAGAAGGAATTATGTTTACTACTGTATGGTTAGTGGCCTATTGTAAATCTTAAAAATAATACTATACCCTGGATTTGATAGGAACCGGAATTCCAAAGCCGCTCAATTCTTCTCTATGAGGAACTGAATATCTTCCCGTATCATAGTTCTGGACCTCTATTGATTGACCAATGGGGAATATTCAAATGACTCAAGTGCTGGAACGATGCTATCACGATGAAGGCTATTTCATGGCACATGGCGGGTTTCGGCTTTTTGAGCAGATTTGGCGGGCGGAGAATCAGAGAGGTCTTGTATTGATCGTCCATGGGTATGCAGAACACAGCTCCCGCTATCATGCCGCCGCCGCCCACTTCAACAATAGTGGGCTCTCCGTCTACTCATTCGACCTGCGGGGGCATGGCCGGTCACAAGGAGCCCGGTCTTGCATCCATTCATTTGATGAATATCTTGACGATTTGAAAATAGTCTTTTGCCGGGTACGAAAGCGATGGGGGAGGGCGCCACTCTTTTTGCTGGGGCATAGCATGGGTGGTCTTATAGCCCCCTTGTATCTCCTCCGTGAAGACCCGAAACTTGACGGCCTCATCCTTAGCGCCCCCCTCATCCAGCTGGGGCGTGACTATCCCAGCGTTCCCGACCGTATCATTTTCGCCTTGGGGAAATTCCTTCCAAAGTTTCCAACTGCACGGTTGAAAACAGCCTCCCTGTCCCATGACCCCGGTGTGGTGGAGCAATACAGGAACGATGCGATGGTCTACCATGGCCGGACACCGGCTCGAACGGCGGCGGAAATGACGCGGGCGATTCGGGTGATTCGATTGGAAATGAAAAAAATCGAGTGTCCGCTGATGATCCTGCACGGTGATGAGGATTCAATAACGGATATCCGGGGAAGCCGGGAATTATTTTCCTGTGCCGGTTCCCCGGACAAATCCCTGAAAGTCTATGACGGTCTATATCATGAACTTCTACATGAGCCCGGGAAAGAGCGAATCCTCGATGAGATATCCGGATGGATCAATAAGCGCCTCCAATCCTCATCTTGCCAGAACAACTCTCTCGGTTAAGGAGAGATCCCTGGTCTTCAGCTGGTAAAAATATGTACCCGAGACAACATGTCGGCCGGCATTATCACGGCCGTTCCACTGCGTCATGAAAGATCCCGCGTTGTGTCTTTCGGATTGAACGAGTTCCCGCACAAGCCTGCCCGATACGCTATATATTCGCAGAGAAAGGGGGCCGGCCTCCGGCAGTTCATAACGGATCTGACTTCGATCCTTGAAGGGGGCAGGGTAGCTGCTGAGAGCGAGTTCCGAGGGAATCGACGAAGCAGGCTCTTCAATGCCGGAGACTTCACCTTCCACAATCCCGCCGAACATCAACTCACCCGAGAACATAAAGGACCATGCGCCGCCCGGGGCCTTGGTGAAACTGTGGCCGTACTGACTCTCATCATGGCCGACCGTATTATTTTCGACACCCTCAACGAGACCGATAAAGAAAGATCCGCCGGTAAATGAGGGCTGCATGAACTCGGGGATCTCAAGAATGTTCCAGCCCGCTCGAAGCATGCTCGCCGGGTATTGCGCCTGAGCAAGCGTCGACCCGGGGAACCCACCGGCGTCATCGGCCGCGACCTTCATGGTGACAGGGGCATCGCTGAAACCGGAAAAGTAGACAGCCACCTTTGTTAAGGTCAATTCCTCCGCACTGGGCAAATCCAAGCTTGCCGACAATTCTCCATTCAGGCCGCCGGCCTGGATGCCCGATTCCGCGGTTCCGTCGTCATTGGAGCAACCCGATTCCCCGGGCCCGAGAGAATAAGCGAGGACTTCATTGGAGTCGATTGATTGATAAACATTAAATCCGTTTTGCAACTCGGCCGTCACGACATAGTAGTTGGACTGGCTGAATCCCGGCGAAGCGAACTCGATTGAAAGATCTTCCGGCATGGCTTGGGCCTGCAGAGAATAGGGGCCGCCGATAGATGTGGAATGATAAATATTGTAGGCGTTCAACCAATAGGTACTTGCGGGCGGATCCCAAGAGAGCGTCGTCGTCCCATTATCAAATAAATCGGTGAAAAGATTCTGTGGAGGCTCATTCAGGTTGTAGAGTGTAATCACAAAGGTTTCCGTGTCGGTACCATTGCCGTTATCGGCCTCGACCGTCACGGTATTTTCTCCGACCTGAACGCTGGTCGGCGTCCAATTAATCATCCCGGTGACTTCATCAATCGTCATGCCCTCTGGGGCCGCCAGAAGCGCAAAAGAGGGATCAGGGATACCTGATGATTCAACATCATAAGTATATGCGGTATATGTTTCGAAGATGGCATGATCCGGAATAGGTGCAATGACCGGGGCCGCGGTAGGATTGCTGTTTTCAAATTGGCGGACAAAAGAAGAGGCGATTGTGAAGTTGTCCGGCGGCATTCCGGTTTCTGAGACCGTCGAGACGATTTCAACAATGAGGTCGGAATCGACGCCGATCCAATCATAGATGCGGTTGTATTGCGTGCTCACCGGATACCATTGATCAATCCAGACATAAACGGCGCTTGTCTGCTCTGTATTGATCCGGATGGCATCGATCGGACCGAGATTGGGGAGAATGACAGTTCCCCAGGCATCAGCCTCGGCATTGATAGTGAGGTCGATTCTGATGTCCAGGACCATCGTGTCCCACATCTGGAATTGGTAGGTCGTCGATAGAAGCCAGTTGTCGCCATAGGCCAAGGGATCTGGAAAATCGAGAATGGGAGGCGTGAAGACGGACCAGTCATCTGTCGAAGCATTGCCGTCCGGCCAGAAGTACCCGTAATTCGTGCGACCCTGCGCCGCGATCTGATCGAGGTACATCCAAGCCTGGCCGCCGCCGATCTCTTCGGTCATCCTCTGGGAGAAGTCGGCAAGAGCATAATGGTCACCCGCAAAAAATCCGGCGCCGGGGTCATCGCCGTCATCGGTCGCGACATAATCGAAGCGCTTGATCTCGCCGGTGGGCCCGGTGGTGAAATCCCACGTCTGAGGTCCGCCGATTGTTCCCAACAACCCCGAAACTGAAGCATTGGAGGTGTTGGAATGAACGCGATAATAGTCGCCGATTTCCTGAAAGAAGTCGTCTGAGGTAAGGATCGGGGCATCCCGGTCCAACCGGCCTGTCGAAAAATCGGCGCTATTGGCTGATGTGACAAGGAGGGGGATGGCGAAAAAGATCGCTAAACCCCACCTCAAGCTTCTTTTGTGATTCTGTCGTTGCGCCATCCCAAACCTCCGTCTCTATCGCGGGTGATGAGGTGATTCCATACATTACTTCGACAATATCCTACTACATATCATGCTCTTAGGCAAGGGATCCTTGCACGGACGGGGCGGTGCAATCGACAAGCCGATGCCGGAGAGACTTGATCCTGTGACGCGGTGAATCTAGGATGCAGGGGGGTGACCGGGTGATTTGAGGGGGAGATTAAATGGATTTGAATAAGATAAAGCGCGCCGGCGATGCGGTGATTCTTCCCTTTCCCAGTGGAAGACCCAATGAAGCGGGGCGGCGTGGTTTCAGTGATGTGTTGATGGCTTTGGCGCGTGAGGGGAAATGCAAACGAATTGTCATTGATTTGGTGGAAACGACCTGGTTCTCGAGCATTGATCTTGGCGTGCTGGCATTTGCTCTACGAGAGTGCAACCAGCGTAATATTGCTCTTATGCTGGCGCGGGTCAATAAACAGGCGTTGCGGGTTTTCGAAGTGACAAGGATGAATGCTGTCTTCTCAATGTACGATACCGTGGAAGAGGCGCTGGGGACGGGTTGATGTGTGCTATAACCCCCGGAGAAACTCCGGCCTGAGGGACACATCGCCGCGCAGCGCGGCGTCGATCGCGGCGAGGATCTCTGCTTTGTTTCTCGGCAGGGTGCCGCCGAGCGGCAGGTAGTTCGACGCGTGATTGGCGCGGAGGATGGAGCCATCCAATTCCAGATCTTCTACAATCCAACGGAGTTCCTGAAGCGATTCCATCGGGGTCAGTTGGTCAAACTCCCCGGCGCCGGCCTGGTCGTATAATTCGGTTTTATCGATTAAAGTCACGGTAAGGAAGGAGGTGAAGCGGGGGTTCATCTGATTGAGAATTTCCGCCGACCTCTTCGCATGACGGTAGCTTAGCCTGGCGCCCCCGAGCCCGAGAAGCGTCATTACGCTTGTTTTCATACCGGCCGCCTGCATGCGCCGCACAGCCTCCACCATCTGCACCGCTGTGCACCCTTTGTTGATCCGCTCCAGGACTTCTTCATCGCCGCTTTCAAGACCGAGATACCCAAGAGTGAGTTTGTTCTCGACGAGTTGGCGCAGCTCTTCATCAGATTTGCCGCGAAAGTTGTGTTCATAGGTGTAGATGCCGACCCGGTGGAGATCCGGGAAAGTTACCTGCAGCTTCTTGAGAATGCGCAAGAGCTTTTCAGTCTTCAGGCAGAGAGCATCGCCGTCGGCCAAAAAGACCCGGCGGACACCCGGTCCCAATTGGCACCTGGCCTCGTCAATAAAGGCAAAAACCTCGGCTTCGGGTGTAACGCGAAAATTCTTCTCTCGATACATCCGGCAGAAGGTGCACTTGTTCCAGCTGCAACCCAGTGTGACCTGGATAATTAAACTGCGGGCCTCGCTGGGGGGCCTGTAAACGCTACCCGTGTACTCCATGGGGGCAGTATACTGACTCATATGTGTTCGAAGCAAACCATGTGGAGACGGGTGGTGCTGCCGGCAGTCCTTCTTTTTGTGGGATCAGGATGCGCCACGCTTCCAAAAGCCCCCGGAAGAAAGCCGTTCCATGCTGCGGTTATGGATGCGGCGCTTGATCCCCAGACCTGGATCCCAGCCACCGCGGCTCTTCTCATCCAGATCGACGGCACGGACACGCGCATCAGTGAGTGGGGCGCTGATGCGACACCCATCTTTGGTTCCCGTCACGCGGCGTCCCGGGCAAGCGACAATCTTCGCCTTGCCACTGTCGGCCTATACGTTTCCACTTTGCTCGCGACGCCCAGCGGAACGAAGGTCGATCAATGGCTTATGCGCAAGCTTAGGGTGGGCGCCGTGGGAGTGGGTGCGCAGATTCTGACATCCGGCGCTGTAGGATTGTTAAAGGAAGGAACGGGGAGGACGCGCCCCGATGACACAGATGACCTGAGCTTCCCCTCCGGGCACGCCGCCAGTTCTTCGCTGCATGCAACTCTCGCCTCCCGAAATATCGAAAGTCTGAGCCTATCGAACCGATGGCAAGCGGGATTGCAGATCGGATGTATCAGCACGGCGGCCGCCTGTGGATGGGCCAGGGTTGAGGGTCGCCATCATTATCCCTCGGATGTTCTCACCGGCTTTGCCCTGGGGCATTTTATCGGGGTTTTAATGACGGATGTTTTGCTTGGATTCTCGGGGATGGAAAATGTGAATTTTGTCGCAACCAAGGCTAAGGATGAGACTTCATTTGGAATAAACCTCCATTTCTAGATTCCCTTCATTCCATGTGAGCTTCGAATGGGTGCAAATATGGAGTATTCGCTTCAGCGTCACGCTTGTCCCCGCGGGGGGTGGGTTGGGAGGGACAAATAATCCGCCCTGCGAAGCCCCGCAACCCTTTGGCGCCGAACCCCGTAAAAAGCTGCAGTCGATAAGAAAGGTTTGAACGATTCGGGCTTTTTTACCGTCTATCTAAAGGTGGCTGCGGGGTAGAGGAGGAGTCGATGTGAAGTCATTGGCCGCGGTTCTGGGGTCCTTGCTGCTATCTTTTTTGGTTCTAACCATTCTCTTGCAAACCGGGCCGGTCCTCGCGACCGATGGCGTCGAGAAAACGCCGCATCTCATACCCCGGATCGAAAATACGATCTCAATCGACGGCGCCCTCGATGAGCCGGCCTGGGCTGAGGCCCTGGTCATGGGGGTGAATACTCAGGTGCGCCCCGGAGACAATACGGAGGCGCCGGTTCGAACCGATATGCTGCTCGCCTTCAGCGATACCCACTTCTACGTGGCCTTCAGGGCCTTTGATCCCGACCCCTCCCAGATCTACGCCCATCTCTGCGACCACGACAATATGTGGGATGACGAGTGGGTCGTCATTGGAATCGATACCTACAATGACCAGCGGGGCGGTTATGAGTTCGCCTGTAATCCCCTTGGGATTCAGGGGGACACGGCCAGCGGAGTGCACGGTGACGGCAACTCCTGGGATGCCATCTGGGACTCCGCCGGCCAGATCTTTGATTGGGGCTACAGTGTCGAGATGGCGATCCCGTTCTGTGCCATTCGTTTTCAGACAGAGAAATCGACGCAAATATGGGGTGTGGACGCTGTTCGGTCGTATCCACGGGATGTTCGCTATCACCTCAGCCTTTATCCACGGGATCGCGACAATAATTGTTATTACTGCCAGATGGAGAAGATCATCGGCTTTGAGGGGGCGACCCCGGGCAGGAATATCGAGATCGATCCGACGATTTCCGGTATCGCTACGCAGGAGCGCGAAAACTTCCCGACCGGCGATTTTGGGGATGCGCAGGATGACGTCAATATCGGTGTAACCGGACGATGGGGTCTAACGCCGAACATCACCGCCGGCGCCGCTATAAATCCCGATTTCTCGCAGGTTGAGGCGGATGCCTTTCAGCTCGATGTGAATCAGCAGTACGCCCTTTACTATGAAGAGAAACGCCCCTTCTTCCTCGAGAGCGCGGGGGTCTTTGACAATTTTTATTCACGATCGATCGCCTCTCCGCATTGGGGCGCTAAGCTGACAGGCAAAGCTGGAGCGAATGCCTTTGGAGCTCTCGTCGCACGGGATGAGATCACGAATCTCATCTTTGCGGGAAGTCAATTTTCGAGGTCCACATCTCTCAATCTGGAAAGCACTGCCATGGTGGCCAGCTACCAGCGGGATATCGGAGAGCAGTCGACGGTGAATGCTTTTTATAATGGGCGCGAGGCCGACCACTATCACAATCGTGTGGCGGGCGTCGAAGCGGATATTTGGCTGAGTGAGAACACCAAGATTGAAATTGAAGGAAAGAGATCCGATACTCGGTATCCGGATGAATTGGCCGCCGATTATGATCAGCCGGATGGCGAATTCTCCGATGCGATGTTTGCCACGAGCATCGGCAATTACACAAGTGGGTTGGATGTCTATGCCAACTACTCAATATCCGGAGAGGATTTTCGTTCTGATTTGGATTATATGCCGGGAGTGGGTTACTCACATACAGAGGCCGGATGGGGACATACCTGGCGGCGGGGGGCGGGCGGCTGGTGGAACATGCTCAATTTCGGGAGCAGCTATGTATATCAGGAAAATGAGGATAAATCCCCCCGGCGTCGTGGCGGCAACTTCTGGTTTAATTATGCTGGCCCGAAACAATCATATGGTGACCTCAATGGATGGTATGGGAGGCAGACCTACCTCGGGACGGAATTCGACACCTGGAACCTGTCGGCCGATGCCGGCGCCTGGCCCAGTGGATCGGTTTACCTCAGGGGAGATGCGGGCTATGGCGAGGCGATGGACTACCGGAATGCTCGAACGGGCCGGCGCCTAAGCCTCGAGCCCCGGATCGAGTTCAAAATGGGGCGTGGACTCTCTGTCGTTCTGGCGCACACATTTGAGCGCTTTGATATCGATGAGGGCCGGCTCTACACGGCGAATATTTCATATTTAAGGACCATCTACCAACTTAGCCGCCGCGCTTTTGTGAGGGCGATCTTGCAGTATGAAAATTCCGATGAGACCAGACTCTATTCAGGCGAAAACTCCGAATCGAGTTCACTTGCCACACAATTCCTGGTATCGTACAAAATCAATCCACAGACTGTCTTTTTCCTCGGTTATTCCGACGGGCATTATGGGGATCATGATGTCAAGTTGACGCAGGCCGAGCGGACGGTATTTGCGAAGATCGGGTATGCCTGGGTGATGTAGGGAGGCTGTCATGGGATGGATAGGTGATAAACTGGCCCTTTTCTCTAAGAACCTGGAGCAGTACGCGGGCGGTTATGTCCGGGATCTTGTAATGAAGGGCAGTGAGGATTTGGAGGGCCGGGCTGATATCGATGATCTCGCGGTTTGGATGAAGGATGCCATGGATCGACTGACATCCCTGGTCGACGAAGAAACCGCTAAGAAGATCATGACCCAGAATGCCTGCCGCTTTATTGAGGAGACATTTCTTGGCGATACGGCCGGCGCGCTTGCAAAGTTGCGAGCGGTTTATAGAGAGAATAGAGACATCGATGAGATTATCGATTTGATGAATAAGGATACTTCATTCAATAGCGGTTCGATGTTTCCGCGCTATGAGAGAATAGGAAGCACGCTCTTCAATACAAAGAGACCGTGCCGAGCGAAGGAATATGAAGCCGCCGCCAGCCGATACGAGAGGCAGTTGAACTATTGCTACTGCCCCTTCGTGAGGGCTACAAAAGAGAAAATCGCCCCCGTCTACTGCAGCTGTGGCGCGGCCTTCAATAAATTTATCTGGGAGGAGATTGTTGAAGGCGAGGTCAAGACCGAAGTGGTTGAGTCGGTTATGGCCGGCGGCGAAACCTGCCGTTTCGCGATAATATTGCCGGAAGCTTAAATTTGCTTGTCCCTCCCGCCCGAATTTTGTGGTACCATTCCGCTAAGAAATAGACCTTCCTCTATATTTATAAATATGGATGTTTTCTCTCATCCTTCACCCGAAAGGAGGCAGAGAAATGTTCAATCGTATCGTATTTCTCCTATGTTGTTCCCTCCTCATCTTGAGCCCACTGGTCATCCCCGGCGCCGGCGCACAACCGGATCCCGAAGCCGCCGGAGTCATTCCGAAAGCGGCGATTCACGCCGCTCAGCAGGGGCTACAGAGGTTTCTGGATCTCATACCACCCGGCGAGCTGGGCCACTTCGGGTTTCAAGACCGGGGAGAATTGAGCCTGGCCGCTTTGGGCGAGCCCTTCATGATCTATCCCCTGACCGCCGACGAGATTCTCGCGGACGCGGAGGATCTTTCTCGGATGGCCGGCATCCATCCCACCGGCGTTTGGCAGTTCCCCGTCGTCGCTGCCGGAAGCCCGCGGACCCTCTTGACCGTGGATCAAATGCCGGATGGGTGGGAAGCGGTCGATCTGGGAGGTTTGTCCCCGGCGCCTGAGATGGAGGTGTTGGTGGCCCGGTGGCCCGCCTCAGACGGCTACCAATTGAGATACCTCTTCATTTATCAGACCGGGAGCCAGTTCGTGTGGGTCACCGGGAAGGGTGAATCTCAGCTGGTCCCCTTGGAAGCGACAGCCCGTTCGTTGGGACTACTCGATGAGGGCAGCCGGTTCGAGTATCGGCCGATGCCCCTTTCCGAGGCTGTTGCCATTCTGGCCCCTTATGTCCGGCTCGCGCTGGTGCGGCGGCAGAATGAGGGAGAGGAGGGACTAAAATGAAGGATTCCAAAAGGGTAGCCCTGCTTCTGACCCTTGCACTGATGGTCTTCGTCTTTATAATTCTTGCCCCGGGTCGTGGAGCGGCGAAGTTTCTTTCCGTTCCTGTTGTGGGACAAGAACAAACCAATTGGTGCTGGGCCGCCTGTACGGAAGCGGTTCTTGATTACTATGCTATTTCAGCGGAGCAATGCGACATCGCCAATGCGGCCTGCAGTGATCACAGCCCGTCATGGTGCTCCTCCTGTGTCTCTGATCCCGACTATTGCTGCAACAACCCCGGTCATGCGACCTGCTGTAACAAGAGCAATTGTATGTATGGGGCTCCGGGCTGCCTGGCTGATCTCTTGGCAACCTGGGGTTTGGGATCCGCCGGATATGCCGGGGTGCTTTCACTGTCGACCATTAGAAATGACATTAATGTTAATTGCCGTCCCATTATCATTAATTGGTACTGGACGGCGGGGGGCGGGCATTACATCGTCGGGCGCGGCGTGACCAGCGACAATATGATCTATTATATGAACCCTTTGCCCGTGGGATCGGGTGGGTACCATATCGCGAGCTATAATTGGGTTGTCGATAGCTCCGATCATTCCTGGGAGTTCAGCCTCAGGATGGTCTCGGGCCATTATTGCCCGGGCCCGGATGTCGTCGTCTGCGAACCCCAGGGGGGCTCCAACCCGAACCATCCGACGACCTACTGGTACGATGTGACACCCACGACGGGCGGCCGTTGCGATGTGCATCTCGAGACGTTTGATCCCAACTCGAATAATTATACCAATTGGGTGCTGCCCAATGGCTGGTTCCACTATATTTTCAACTATGATGGAAAGTATTGGATCTGCATGTCGAATCCGGGATGCGCCCATCCGATCACGACAACAACCAGGCTCCAGTTTGACAATCCGTATGGAGCCCGCTGGGGGATGTGGGTGACCGGCACCTCCGGTGGCTGACTGTTTGACCCGGGTCTGGCGGACTGGTCAGACGATCATGCAGGAGAGACGGATGGATATGGTTACCGAGTTCATGTGCCCGATACGAGTCTGGCGTCGGCGGTCTCTGATCCCACGCCGGGGGAGGCGTTCTATCTGGGCGAGGGGTATCCACTACCCTTCACCGATACCATCGAGATCCATTTCGAGGTGCCGGTGGAATCCCTTGTTAAGGCTGAAATCTACAATATCCAGGGACGGGTTCTGGCCGTTCTAATAGATCGGAGAATGCCGGTGGGTCTTCACAGGCTCATCTGGGATGGCCGGGAGGACTCAGGGCATCGCGTTGCCCCCGGCCACTATTATTGCCGCGTCAAAATAGCCGGCGCGAGTCAATTCCGGAAGCTTGTCTATGTCCGGTAGGTGAATTTAGTGTTGAGAGTCTTCTCGTGTGTCTTGTGAAGCTATCACGCGAACCGACCGCATTGGTAGCGGTTAGCGGATCATGTTATGGTCGCATAGCATCTTCTGCCATCGGTTGAGGCTTCGATCTCTCCCCTTTATTACCCCAAGCTGGGGTCACTAACTGTCGATATCTCATGAAGACCACCGTTCCGATGGAGACCCTGATATGCATGGGAGTGCTTCCGAATCCCGGCCGCGCCTGGAGGATGGGGAATTGCTTTGGCAACCGTTTGCCGATGCGTCCCCTGTCGGCTTCATGCTTTGCGATGCCGAGCTTCGTATCCTCTACGCCAATACCACGATTCTTGAGAATCTGAAGGTAATCCGTCTATCCGACTTGACCGGCACATCGCTTCAACAGATCGCGCCGAATGCCGCCCCAGAAGGACGGATTGAAGCCTACAACCGGGTGATAGTGACAGGGGAACCGATAACGATTGACGATGCCATGAGGAATTCAAAGCATTGTTTGAGGCGTCACCCCTGGGAATCGGGATTGCGGATGCACGGGAACGAATCCTTTACCATAATCCGGCATTTTCTTCGATGATGGGATACACGGCGGCGGAGTTTCGCCGGCGCACCCTCAAGGATCTCACCCACCCTGACTATCTCGGGCAGCAAATGAAGCTCCATCAGGAGTTGATGGAAGGCAAACGCGAGTCGTATCAGTTCCAAACAAAGAATATTCACAAACATGGGCATGATGTGTACCTCTCTGTCCATGTCACGCCGTTGCGGGATCAGGAAGGGAAAATTAGCCGACTCATAATTATGGCCGAAAATATCACGGATCGCCTGAAATTCGAAAAGGAACTTCGCGATTCGAATGCTTATCTCAAGAGCATCTATGAAGGATCGGATATCGGAGTTTTTGTTGTCGATGTTGTCGGCGATGGTGAGTACAGATATATCGGCATTAGTCCTGTCCATGAAAAGCTAATGCAGCTCAAAAATGAGGATGTCGCCGGAAAGTCACCGGATGATCTAAAATTTCACCTTGGAGAAGAAATCCCAGACTATATCAAAAACGTTTATAATAAATGTGTAAGGAACAAAATTGCCATCGAATCTGAGTTTTTCGGCATCATAGAAGGCAAGGGCGACTGGTGGCTCAATAGGGTGACCCCGCTCATCAATGACGAGGGAAATGTTTACCGGCTTATCGGGACGGGGATTATAATTACCGAACGCAAGATTGCAGAAAAGGCCTTACAGGCAAGCGAACTAAAATTCAGGAACTATGTCAATCATGCTCCCGATGGGATTGTGGTAATGAATAGGATCGGCAATATTGTCGAAATTAATGATGCTGCCGTGACGATCACCGGCTATACACGATCCGATCTACTGAAGATGAATATCATGGATTTTCACGCGGAAGACGAAAGGAAAGAATTCCAAAACCTCTTCCATGAACTGCTTGTGACGGGGAAAATGAACGGCGAGGTGACTTTTCGCCGGAAGAACGGCGGCCTGGGTATGGCGATTATCAGCGCCGTCAGGCTGAGCGATGATAGTTTTCTTAGTTTTATAAGTGACATCACGGAAATGAAACGGCTGCAGAATCTGGAAGCCCGGGCCGAGAAACTCGAATTGGCGGGAACGATCGCCGGTCAGATCGCGCATGATTTCAACAATCTCTTGGGTCCAATAATGGGTTACCCGGAACTCATCCATGAGGAATTGCCGAAGGATCACCCCGCCCACGCATATCTTGAGATCATTGAATCCGCCGCGCATAAAATCGCCAATATCAATCAAGATCTTCTGACGATGAGCCGGCGGGGGCATTATAGCCAGGAAGTGCTGGATCTAAATCTGTTGGTTAAGCAGGCGGCTGCTGAAATGGAAGCATCTTACGACAAAGTAACCGTGGAAACCGAACTTTATGATGGATTGATGTATATTAAGGGTGGCAGTGCACAAATCAATCGCATGCTCGGCAATCTTCTAAATAATGCCTGCGATGCCATGGAGGGTGCTGGCAAGATATACCTCAAGACGGAAAATTACTATGCTGATGTAGCAAGAGTTGGATATTCACGTCTGCCGAAAGGTGAGTACGTCAAATTAACAGTCAGAGACAGCGGATGTGGGATTCCAAATGAGATTCTTCAGAAGATATTTGACCCTTTCTTCACAACCAAATCGGCTGATAGAAGGCGGGGTTCAGGATTGGGACTCAGCGTGGTCGATGCCGTGGTTAAGGATCATGACGGATATATTGATATCGAGAGCATGATCAATGAGGGAACATCCTTCACCATTTATTTGCCGATTACGAGGGAGAATATAAAAGATGATTCTCACGAGGAATTGATCGGAGGCACGGAATCGATGCTGATCGTCGATGACGACGAGATCCAACGAAAAGTGTGCGGCAAACTGTTACAGAATTTGGGCTACCAGGTCAGCGCTGTTGCGAGCGGTGAGGAAGCTGTTGAATTTCTCAAAAATAACCCGCAGGACCTGGTCATTCTAGACATGATTATGCCCGGAGGGTTGGATGGCGCCCAAACATTTCAGCGGCTGCGAGAGATCAATCCGAAACAGCGGACGATTATTATTTCGGGATTTTCAGAATCGGAAAAAGTCCGCAGAGCCCAGCGCCTGGGCGCCGGCGCTTTTGCCGGCAAACCGCTGACAAAGCGAAAATTGGCCGCCGTTGTCAGGAACGAACTCGATGACAGTCGTGGTTTAATGAAGGATTGAGTCAACCCCAGCATTTTGCTTCAGATCGCAACAGACACTCCCATCCGCCTCTGGCGACAAATTCCGTGACAGGAAAGCATCGGGCCCCCGGAGGGATCGCTGTATCATAAATTCACATGAATCAGCTCAAGCCGGACAGAGCGCTGAGTGGCATTGTACGTCAACGACGGATTGTCAAAGGTTCGGCGGGCGGAGGCGTCGTTCTTTTCTCCGCGGCCCAGCACGAACTGCTGCAGGATGAACAAGCCCAGACAAGCTCCGCCGGCAATGGCATACATCTGCGCGGTGCTATCGAAATCCTCCGCCTCGGCAAATTTCTCATCGGCGGCCGTAAGATCGCCATCGTTAAAGAGAACCTTATACTCATCGTAGGCATCGTTACCCTTCGACCATTCGGTATAGGCCAAACCGCCCAATGCGACGCCACCGAGGAGACATCCCCACTTAAAGATCTTTCCCAAAGCCGATCCGCCGGATGCGCCGGATGAGTTATCAACGCCGACTTCGATCATCGGCGGGGTTACCGGCGGGGTCGTGATCGGGGGAGGAGGTTCCGTAGGTTGCGGTGGTGCGAGACTCTTTAGATACTTTGAAGCGCACCAGCCGGTGGCGCCATCCACAAGACGGACTTGCGCCCATCCGTCCCGCACCGCAAGCACGATGACGACCGTTCCCTGGGGAGCCGAATGAATCACCGCATCGCTGGTGCTGGGACCGCTGCGGATGTTGAGGCTGCGGGCTGTAACCTCAGCGGTGCCGAGGAGATCGGTATCATCTTGAGCAAAGACCGCGAGCGGAGACAGGCCTTCTGTTAGGAGGAGTAGCACACAAATGACGGATATCTTCCTACGCATGATATTTCAAGCCCCCTTGTCCTGATTTTGCGGATGGGTGCGGTGCCGGCAGCCAGCCGCCGCTGACACAGCATACTCTACAATATTATCGGTATAAAGGGTAGGGGAATCAAGGCCGGTATTCCTCCATGAATTCCGGCGGGATTGTAATCGCAAACCGGCAACGTTCAGCGCCGCTGAGAACGCACTCCAACAATTCCACCTCGACATCCTGCTCAAAAATGACATCGAATCGAAGCTTTTCATATCCGGCGGAGCAATGGCACCAGACCGACGGGATCTCTTTTCCCGGCTCAAGCAGGGATGAACGCGCCATGGGACAGTGGCAGGCAAGATACCGTTTCTTATCCGGATCCTTCTCATCGAGCCAAGCATCGGGATTATAAGGGATTTTGGAGAGAGTGATCTTGTTCCCCTTGCGCACACCGGCTTGGATTTCGGGGTTATCCCGGACGAAGGCGACGACCTGCGGCGTAATTATTTGTTCATACCAGACTTGTCCTGAATCGGCATGGTCCTGCAGCGTTGCCACCAGACGCGCATGATGGTCGGCGAGATAGGCATCTATTGAAGGCGCTTCCATGAACCGTTTCCTCGCCTCTGTGAAGGATTCAACGGGAATATCGTGGACATTCGCCGTGAGTGCCCTTTTGCATTGATCTTCCGGAAGTTCCTCGCGCAAGCGTTTTACGATTCGCCGCGTGACATCGAGAATCGCCTCCGGGGGAGAACCAGCGGGTGGGATCGCGGCATTTTCAAAAACCCGCTTTCGTATTTCCGGTCCCGCGACCCTTTCTGCATGTTCCGCCAAATTATGTACAATGCCTGCGATTCCAAGGATTCCCGTGAAGTATATATAGACATCGGTTTTATCGGTAAGATAGCTATAACGGGCGAGGGCAAGGAGCGTTTCTTCGGAATTCAGCGATTGCTCCACCAGCTTGGATAAATAGGTTTTCATTTCCGCGACCGATGAAACATCATATGTGCAATCGATTCCATCGAGGTAAGACATATAATGCATCATCGCCTGAACAGCCATGCCGGCCTGCTCCTCCGAGAAGCCGCGCTTTTTGTAGTAATCCGTCAATAGGGTTGTCTTCACCGTATTGGGCATGGGTCACCTCTATGATGGACAGGCCGGCGCATTCAGGAAAGGGAGCCGGCACGGCAACTCGCGTGTTTAAGATCTAGCTTGTTTCACTCCAACCCCGTTTCAGTTCCCGGGCCTCCTGCGCCGGCGCAAATGATGAATCCGCATCAGCCCAGATTTCAAGAACGCGGTTCAGGTTCTCAAGGGCTGGGACCCGGCGGCCCATGGCCTCGTTCGTCAATGCCATCTCGAGGAGGGTGAGGGGATGGTAAGGAGCTCTTTTCAGAGCGACCTCCAACGCGGCGCCCGCCTCCTTGAATTTGCCCATTTTGCGATAGCAGCGTCCCAAATCGCGATAGGGCGCCACACCCGCGGGCGAGATCTCAATGCGGCGCCGGAAGAAATCGCTGGCCTCATCGAAGTTACCCTGTTTCTCCCGGATCCTCCCCATAGCTTCCATCCATTTGAAACGGAGGAGTTCTAAATTCATCGCTTTGATAATCGTTTCCAGCTCGTCCGCGGCTGCTTCAGCGGATGTCAGATCGCCGAGCTCCGGATAGACCTCCAGCGGACCTAAAAGAACGAGAGTTCTGTAGGGTAGGGGCGCGTTGGCTTTCATTTTATCCAGCCATTCGATGGACTGTTCCCGCCGGCCCGCCTTGGCCAACTGCCGGGCAAGGTCGATTTGAGTCAGAAGAATCCAGAGTGTCGAGGCGGATGTCCCCACTGCGTCGAGACCCTCTATGCAGATACCGGCGGCTTTGTTGTTTTGCCCTCTTAGTTCGTAATAGTCGGCCAATTCCATCGTTGCGCTCAATCGTTCGTCCGGGCTCAACGGCTCGGTGAGAATCGACTGTACAATAGTGGGCCACGCCGTCAGGTTGCCGAGATCATACTCGCATTTGGCCAGGGCGGCCCGGATATCGGGATCCTGGGGTGTCATGATCTGGGCGCGTTCGATAGTGCGCTTCGCCTCTGCATGTTCGCCGAGCGCCTGCAGAAGCTCTCCAAGGGCCAACAGGGCCTTGGAATCATCGGGATGCCGTTCAACGTATTTTTCAAAATATCCACGGGCGGATTCATATTTGCCCGTGCGCTGCAATTCCTCGCCGGTCTGGAGAAGATACTGCGGACTGTCAGGCTCCAATTCGAGGAGTTTCTGCATCGTCGCAATAACCTGATCCGTCTCACCGCGCGCCCGATGCAGATTGATGAGAATTTCAAGAGGCCGGATGTCGTACGGATAGAGATCCCGCCACATCTGAATGACCGCCATCATCTTGTCGATTTCGTTTTGATTCTGGAAGTAGACGGCTTTTACGGCGAATTGAAGTCCTTCGGGAATGCGGCTGATATGAGTCATAAGAGAATTGATAACACCGGCCGTGCGCGCGGGAGTTCCCTGATTGGAATATTGATAAATGTAAAAGAGGCTCCAGTAAGCCAAAGCACAGGCCGGATCGGCTTCAACGGCTTTTTCGAGGTATTCAGCGGCTCTATCAAGATCCCCATCGATATCGCGGGTCATTGTGGCGCGGCTGATCCATTCAAGGGCGGTCATGGAATTCGTAGCGATAGCGACAAGCGGCAAATCAGGCCATTCCTGAAGGTGCGATTCCGGAACCCCAAGATCTCTGCGCAGGCGCAGACTCATCTGATCCATCAGAGCGAAAAAGTCGGTACCGGCAAGATGAAAATCCGTCTGAAGCCGCCCGCTTTTAATATTATACAATTCAACGTCCATCCAAAAACTATCCGCGGCCGCGCCGACACGCCCCGCCACAAAGTGGGAGCAGCTGGAGGCCTTCGCTACCTGCCGCTTGAGGTGAAGGGGCGTCCCAAGCACCTTCGGATATCCGGCCTTCTTGGCCTCCTCCGCGTATTTGGATGATCCCAAAAGGTCGATCAGGGGATCGATGTGAAGATAATAATCCTGCATGAGATCCCAGCAGAGCAAATCCGAGACGGCGAAGGAAAGCCAAACATCAGTCGAATCACTATGGTCGACTTCAAAGGGAAAGATGCCGATACGTTTTCGATTTTCAGCGGTCGGCACTTCGCGCCGGATCTGATGACCTTCTTCGTCTTGAACGCTGACGGTCATTGTTTTCGCCCGCGAGAGAAGGCCGAAGGCAAAAAGTATAATCAGGACCGCCGCCAGGGCGCCGGCGATGCCGAGCGGCAAGGCCCATTTCCTGCGGGGATGCCATCGTGATGATGGGACACCGGGCACGGTCTGCACCTGTGACGGTGAGGAGAGGGCCTCTTTCACATTACTGAGGGCGAATTCCACTGCCGCGGCGCCGGGGTAGCGATCTTCCGGCCGCTTTTGGAGGCAGCGCTGCAGAACCTCTATGAAGCCGAAGGGGAGGTCGCTGCGCGCGCCGTCCAGTGGTTCGGGCTCCTTGTGCAGGACGCCATGCAGGACATCCACGATGCTCTCGCCCAAGAAAGGGGCTTTGCCGGAGGCCATCGCATGGAGAATGCAGCCGAGGCTGAATTGGTCGGATCGATGATCGGCGAGGCCGCCGCGGGCCTGCTCGGGGGACATAAAACCGGGAGTGCCGAGGATCATCCCGGGTTGGGTGTATGAAGCCGCTATCGTGGCGGCCTCATCCGCGGTATCGGCCGGTGCGGCGCCTCTGGATTCCTGCTGCCGTGCGAGGCCGAAATCGAGGATCTTGACCCGTCCGTCAGGGGTGATGATGACATTACCCGGCTTGAGATCCCGATGTACAATTCCCGCGGGATGAGCCGCCGCCAATCCCTTCGCCAGCTGAATCCCGATATCCAGGAGCTCTCTCACCGGCAAGGCGCCGCGCGCTGACAGGATTGAATCCAAGCTCTGCCCTACGACATATTCCATGGCGATGAAGTCGCGGCCCTGATCGGTGCCGATCTCGTAAATCGTAATAATATTCGGATGATTCAGGGCGGATGCCGATTGGGCCTCGGTGAGAAAACGCTGCCGGTAGATCGGATCCTGGCTGTACTTGTCGGATAAGACCTTGACAGCCACGTCGCGCTTCAAGCGTTCATCACGGCAGAGATAGACGACACCCATGCCCCCCTGGCCCAGAGTTTTCAGCACTTTGTAGTGAGATATCATTTCCGGCACGTCGAGGTCTCCCTTAAATGGCTGGCGTAGAACCGAGGGCACTATAACAGGTGATTGGGGGCGGGGGTAGGGAGATCGCTTTGGATATCTCCACCTTGCCAAAAAAGCCGGGGGCCGCGGCGGCCGGCGGGTCGGGAAGGGTGATCGTCCATGAGGTGTTGTGGTTTGTATTACCCAGTCGCACAATACGGCGGTAGCCGCAGGCAAGATCCGCCATGGCGGAGCATATCTCGCTTCCGCTGGGGGTATTTGCCGTGCTTCCGTCATTACGATAAACATTTGTGAAACCCACCGGATTCGACCGGCCGGTCAGCGCAATGTCCAGATCGCCGTCGTTATCGTAATCACCCCACGCCACCGAGCTGAGGTAGACACCCTCAAGCCCTGCGCCGATGTCGGTGAAGGTGATGGATGCCTGCGATGGAACAGCCAGGGTCAGAAGAAGGAGACTTACAGCGACGACCAAATGATGCGGCCTGAGCGGCGGCATGCCCAACCTCCTTGGTGTAGAGAATCAAATCACATCTTTTCAAGATCAATTTGAACACCAATGGATAAACTTTGAATCGCCTCTAGTACATGATGTTCGGCCCTCATGCCCCCTCAGGCATCCCTCGTGTGCCCCTTATGTACTCCTAATATGCCCCCAATATCCTCCTCATCCGGCCCCAAAATTCTTGCCCTTGTCATCTTCTTCCTGAACTTCTCATCTCTCTGACCGACAATTCGCTGGATTTGAGCCGGGGGCGGGCGGAAAATGAGAATTATGAATGGCATTGAACGGTTTAAACCGGCGGTATCAAAAGGCGTCCTCATTTTTCTCGCTGGAACGGCGTGGATGGGTGTCGGGCTCTTGCTCATGGCTTTTGCCCTGACATGGCTGTCCGCGATCAGCCGGCAGACCGCCCTCATATTTCTTGGTATCGGTCTCCTCATCGCCATCCCGGTTGCACGATTCGGTCTTTCACGGATCGCGGAGAAGAATCTAAAGCGGATCCTCCCGATGGAGGATAGAAGATGTCTCTTCGCCTTCATGACCTGGAAGAGCTATACAATCATCTTGATCATGGTCGGGATGGGGATAACACTGCGGCATTCCGCCATCCCAAAACCCTATCTTGCTATCTTCTATTCCGGGATGGGAATGGCGCTTATTCTATCAAGCATGAAATACCTGAGAAGCCTATCCGGAAGGGTATAATCCACCCGGGTCACCATCAACTATGGACAGGCCGGACCGGATCCGGTCTTTATGGAGTCACCGTTTTTACGGTACGAAATCCGGCTTGGAAAATCTGGTAGGTCGGCAGACCATACTGCCGGAGGGCACATGCCAAGGAGCCACTCATGGTATTCCACGAGCCGCCGCGCAGCACCCGGCCGTCGCCGCTGGTCGGTCCCGGCGGGTTGATCAACGGCGTCGTGCCGAGATCGCATACGAACCAATCGTTGCACCACTCGAGGACATTTCCCGCCAAGTCAAAAATTTCCAGCGATGCCGGGGCGGCGGGATAATTGCCGACGGGGGCGGTCCATCCGACGCAGAAAGATTGACTGCCGGTGCGGTAGTTGGCCCGGGTGCAATCCGGCGCCTCATTTCCCCACGGATAGATCCGCTCATCGTCATATTGCTCCGCATATTCCTGTTCGGCATTCGTCGGCAGCCGAAATCCCTGGGCGCCGTACGGATAACCACCATTGCAGGTCCAGTTGCCGCTGTGCTCGTAGGCTCGCGGGTAACCCGCCTGCAAGCTCAACCAATCGCAATAACGCGCGGCGCCATACCAGGTCACCATGATGACCGGATGAACTGAGGGGTCATATCCGCCCGGGTAGGCGTTCTGAGCCTCGCTTGATGGGGATTCCCGCAAGTAGAAGGTTCCTGCACTGAACTGTATTTCGCAGGCCGCCTGATCAAGATCCAACAGCTCCACGCTGCTTCCATCGAGATTGTCCAGCACCGCGGAGGCCGTCGTCGTCACATACCCATTGTTATAGGCCCACTGCAGCGCTTCCATATATTCTTGGTTGGTCACCTCGGTTTGATCCATTAAGAAGTCGTGTGTCAGTGTCACTTGCAGCTGATCTATACCGCAGTAGGAGACACCATCGCCCATGATAAAGACCCCCGCCGGTACAAGGACCATGCCGGGGATCGGAATATCCGAATCGGTGAATGTCATACTGTCGATATCCGCCACATTGTATTCATCAACGGTCGCGCCACTGTGGATCTGCATCTTCCACTCACCATGGCCGGCTGCCGCACTCAGAGCCAAACCCAAACCCAGTATCACGCAGATACGCCGTTTCATTGTTGTCTCTCCTATTGTGATTCGCTGCCATCAGGAGTGTATCCTACTGTCGTCGTTGGCATTATAGCATCCGCCCGCGGTGTGGGCAAGCGGTTGGTTCGATCCCCGAAATCCGGTCCCGGGGCGGAAATCGCGATGACCCTTGAACGATCCCGGCGCATCCCGCGTTATGAATGACGGATGTCTCCTCGCGGCGGCCGCGGGTGATCGAGGCCGTCCATCCTGATCCGCCTTGTACAATGGGAGGATTCCATGCCACGCCTTATCCTTCAGATCCTGATACTGATAGCCTTAGCCTTGACCCTGATCGCGCATGGCACAGCCGCCGCCACCATCGCCGAGCGTGAAGAGCAGATCATCGCCGGCCGGCCCCTGATCCTTTACGGTGCGGCGGAAACCGGGCAAGAAGCCCAAGCCGTCCAAGCCAGTTACAGACTCGAGGAGCAAATCGATATCCCAACCATCCCCGCCATCGAAGCATCCCAAGAACAGCGCGCCGGCCACGACATCCTCGCCTTCGGGACACCGGAAACGAACACCTTTATTGCACAATGTTTGGAGAGATTACCCATCCGCCTGACGGACCAGGCTGTCACAATTGGAGACAGCGTGTATGCCGGGAGCGATATCCGACTCGTCGCGGCGCTTCCTAATCCACTGAATCCGGAACGGGAGTGCATCATCTACACAGCTCAGGATGAGTCGCTCATCCCGGGGATCTTCTTCGGTGTCGGCGCGAGCCATGGCGAAGGCGATTTCCTGGCCTACCGCAAATCGGACGGCGTCTACTATCAAGAGGACCGGCTGGCGCTGGGGAGTTTCATCCGCACGCCAAAGGGGCTCGAGTTGGGGGAGACACACTATTGGAGCAAGCCGCCGCGTGCCCTGCGCCGCATCACGGAGGGGCATGTCGCCATTCACTACGATTCGCTCAGTCCCGCTGAAGCGAGGAGTCTCGCGCGTTATGTGAACACGCTGCGCACCATCGCCGATGAGGAGTACGGGATTCCGATGCCGCCGCGGCTTGACCTGTACATTTACTATGCCCCGACGCCGGAGACGCGCATCAGCATCTTCACCGACGCGTGGAACACATTCTGGGTCAAGATGCGCACGCCGAAGGAGGAGTTTCTCGCAAAGCCGATGGTGCCCGTCGCCTTCGCGCATGAAGTCGCTCGCATCGTTTTTCAACCGGTCAACAGCGATCCCGAAAAGAGGGGACCGAATCGTTACTATAACGATGATTGGAGCCACTATTTCCAGTACACGGTCCTGGTCCCCGAGGTCTATCGCCGGCTGGGGGATGAGGGATGGCCCGTTCCCAACGACTACCATGCGCTTTGGGGCGCTGAGCGGTTCGCGAACCTTTATCAGGGGGCGGATGATACCTACGCCAGCCTGATGCGCCGCATCGATCGCGAGTTCGGGCGGGAAGTGATCAGCGCGACGGTGAACCGTGAGACAGCGCATGGCGTGCGGCGGCTCATTGAAATCGAGGGCTTCATGCGAACGCTGGGTGAAGCGACAGGCGACCCGGAGATGATGCGCTTGGTCGCCGCGGCCGTTCCCACCTCGCTGGAGTCATCGCTTAATCGGCGGATCGAACCGCTTGGCTTTCATCCGCGGTTGGAGGAGATGTTCGACTCCCATACCTTCGTCATCGACTCGGTGACGGTGGGGAGTCCGGCGGATACCCTTGGTCTTCGGGCAGGCGATCGGATCGTGAGCCTTAACGGATTCGAAATGGAGAATGCCAAGGGACAGGCCCATCGCAGCATCCTGGCAGCCTACCAAAATGACGGATGGGTGGAGGTGGAGGCGCTTCGGGGAGAGGCGCGCATTAGGGGGCGGTTGAAACTGGTCAATCGCTTGTAGGCATCGGTTCTTTTGCCTAAGGGCAGAATGCGATGCAACCTCAAGCGGTGGAATTCTCCATTAGCGGGCCCAAGATCCCGACGGAGCGCTAACGATACATCGCCTTTATTGTTCCCCAGCGTGTGCTCATGGGCTCGGGTTCCTGTCCCTCTCCCGGCGCCGACGCCGATTCAAGGCATCCTTCGGTATTCTGCAGCGCGACGACCGGCTCGTATCCCTGTCCCACATCGGGAACATCGATTTGTAGAACACGCTCTGTCCAGTCGTCGGCTTCAATGTCAAACCAGCGGTAGAGCAGATTCCACGGACCGGGGGGAACCTCTTCCAGTGTCACGCTCAGATTGAAACAGCAAAGGCAATAACACATCGACAGGCTGTGTTCTTCGACCATGATGGTGGCATCACCCACGGAAACATCGTAGGTAATCGGATCCGGGCAGCAATTGATCAAATCGGACAGATGCTGAATAGTGACCCGGCCGCCATCAATTTCCGCCAAAATTTCATCCGCGTCCCAGCACCAGAACTCATCATGAGCCCCGGCCGCAACAGACGACACAACACAGAGAGCCAGAATCAGTAAGAGAGTGCGCATCGGAATCACCTCCTGATTCAGTCATCACTCGGAAAGTGACGCACGTTATTGATTTTCCGCGACCCACAATCGACCTCACCCACGACCGGAAGAAGTATATCCCCGCTGGGAGATTCTGTCCACACCTAATCAACTCCTCTTATCCTCCATCTTAGTGGGGATGAAACCCCGGCGGATCACCGCAGGCGAAGCTCCAGACGCACACGTCGTCCCGGATCAGGCAGTCCCCAGGCATCGTAGAGGGCGACGTCTCCCACATTGTCCAGGGCGAGGCGCAGTTCAATGTCTGTGAAAGCCCCGGCGCCCCACGACATCCGCATCGGCCAGAGCCGGGAGAGCGAGAGGCCGATGACCGCCTGCGCGGCCAGTTGCGCGTCCTCGCCCGTGATAACGTCGATGGCATACTGCTCTCCGGTGTACCTCACATCCGCCTTGCCCAATAATCCTTTGAAGATGAGGAAAGAAATGTTAAGGCCTCCGAAGAGCTCCGGAAGATCCTCCGGGCGGTTCGTCTTGTCCGCTTCCGTATCGGTGAGATCGACCGTTTGGATCGTGACGTCGGCCGCAACGTTCACCGGACCGATGCCGTAGTTCCCCATGAATTCAAGACCCGTGCTCTTCAGCTCATCGCGATTGACGCGCATAAAGCGGCGGGTTCCATCGTCCAGCGTGATGCGGACGACGGCGTCCTTCAAATAATTGTGAAAGAGGATCGCTTGAAACTCGCTGCTTCCAAGCCGGGTTGTCGCGCCGGCCTCCATGGTCAGGAGCTTCTCGGACTCGAGGTCCGGGTTCGGGACGAAGCGATTCAGAGCCCCGGAATAGAGTTCCCGCAGGGCGGGGAATCGTCCCCGGCGACTCACGCCGGCGTGGAGGACGGTGCGCCCGTTCTCGCCCACCATGGCCGACAGACCCAGACGGCCTCCGAACTCCGAGAGTGGATCCTGCGTCGGCCGCCCACCGGCCTTCGGCGTTTCGGCTCTGTCGTAAGCGCCGCCCAGGCTCAGGGAAAGGGAACGGATCGTCCCACGGAACTTCAGCAGCTGCCAAACGCTTTCCATGCCGATGCTCATCAACTTCTGCTGGTATTCAAATTTCCCATCCGGAATCAATTCGTCGTGGTGGATATCCGACCAAGTGAAAGCCCCGCGGAGCGTGCCACGCGGTCCGAGCGATTGGTCCGCGAGGAGGCGCAGGGTCGCCGTGCGGTCTTTTCCATCCTCAAATGTGTCGATCTCTTTATAGTCGCGGGATGTGTAAGCGTCGATGTCAGTTCTTCCGCGATCGTACCCAATGCTCGCCTCGACGTCGCCAAGACCTCCGAAGGGCGATTTCCGGAAACCGGTGCCGCCCGAGAGCACGGCCAATGTGCGGGAGGTGTGAGGGTATCGCCACAGCCGGGCATCCTCATCGGGAATGCCGAGTTCGGCCGCGATGCCGCGCTCTTCCTGAAAGGATGAACCTGAGAAGGAGAGCCAGGTCCCGCCCTTCGCCCCGTAGCGCAGCGCGACGAATCCGTTGATGTTCTCGGCGTCCGTGTTGAGCCGGAGATGGTCATCTGTATCCAAGGGTTCGTTGACGCCCCCGGCCAGCGGATCACCCGGCGTCCTGCGAAACCCGACGCCGGCTCTTGCCGACGCCGTGCCTGATCCCATTTTCACAGGGGCGGATGTCGTTACCGTCGTCCCCACGCTCCCGACATCATCAGCCCCCATCGTGATCTGCAATCTCCGCTCGGTCATTTGATTTGGGAACTGCCCGACACGGACCTCGACGATGCCGCCGAGCACGTTGGGGCCGAAAAGCATCGAGGAGAGCCCGCGGGTGAAGATCACATCCTGCAGCGCCGTCGCGGGGATCACCGACACATCCGCACGGGCGTCCCAAGCGAGTGTGATCGGCACGCCGTCCACCAAGACGGCGACCTGGCGCGATTCCGATCCCCGCGCTGAGATCTCGGCCTCTCCCCGGGAGTTGGTGCGCACATGCAGAAACGGCAGCTCGCGCAGAACTTCTTCGACCGTCGCGGCGGCCGGCACGGGGAGGGAATCCACTTGAGCCTCGACGGCACTCGATCCACCAGCGGTCGCTATGGGTCGTAACGCATGAACAGCGATTTCACTTACAGCGTAGACCTTCAGGCTCTCCGGCGACTCCGGCTCCTGTGCCCAAGCAGCGCCGCAGGCTATGAGGGAAATCCAAATCGTGCAGACAATGAGACGCAACATCGGTGAAAATCCTCCCCTTTCATCATCCCAGCGAGCCTGTACAACCCTCGATGAAGCGGAGGTGGAGGCGGAGCGTGGGATTCCTACCGTATCGTATCACCTTTTCCAAAACGGTGGAACGTTATTGCAGCAGGGTCAAGGCGGGAAGTGCCTGTCCAACAAAGGGTAGTGTGGATCGCACGGATCGCACGGATCGATTTCCAGGCTCACGGTTGTTATCTTTTCATAGTCATTACGGGCCAAAGAGTATATCCTGGCCCAATTTTAACGTGAAAGGGGACTTAGATGGCTATAACAAGCGCGGTATGACGAAGCGGCCTGCTGGCCTTAGCGGTTTTGATCATTTTTCTGGGTTGCTCGAGTGATAAGACCACATCAATGGACGACGGGACAGGGGCGCCCGTGGACACCCTCGATCTGTCATTCGAGGAGCCGCCTTTTAACCTGCTGGGGATTGAGGCCTGGGTCAAAAACAGCATGGAAAACACGGGGATCCCCGTCGATACCGGCGAGTTGTTCCACCACGTTCTGCACGCGGTCGCTTTGTCAGAGAGGGCCGAAGAGGTCGAATTGGAGTACATGGCCTATATGCCGCCGCTGGAAATCGCGGATCCGTCAGGGGACGGCGTGATCAAGTTTCTTCTGGATCGGCTTGGGGGGAAGTGAGATATACTTAAAGCGAATCGTGAGAAAATTGCGCTAATACGTTATATTTCAATATGATACAGACTAGACGTATAGATACTTTTCTTTCGGCGCCGATTGGATTCTGAGCGAATGCATCTTTTGGGAGCGCTGCTGGAAACGGCCTGAAATGTGCCAATTTTCTGCTCAGGATTTTACTTCTGCCCGCGTGGAATTAAATATCCCTCTTGAAATTCCCGATGAACAAGGTAGCGCAGAGCTTTCGATGGGCTCTGACACTTTAGACAGCTTGGGCAGGATGCTCAGAGAATGGAGCCCTCATGCCAGGGAAATGGTTTTGGGGTTCTTGGATATGACCGGGTCTAGGGACCTACTCGACCTGGAGGTTCTCCATATGCGTAGGATTATCTTCATAGGGATGATAGCGCTTCTGAGCATGACGCCCGTTTGGGCGGCTGATGATGTGGATACTCAGAACTCAACTGTAGGGGGCACCATCCCTGAACTCTGCCAGATTCTCATCGCCGGTGATCTGACGGGACTTCTGACTCTGACCCAGGATGGGACAGGTGAATCAGCCTATGATGCCGGGTTTATTGAATCAGCGGCGGATGCGACGACCCTTACTCTGGATGCCAATAAGCAATGGAAGCTGAGCGTTAAGTATAACGCTGAATGGACGTGCCCGGGAGCGTACGACAAGGATGAAACCGACCTGACGATTAAGATCACAAATTCGCCCACGGGGACGATTCAGAACAGCTACGACAGCTATCAATCACCGCCGGTGGCCAATGAAGAGATGCTGAGCCATGCGACAGGCGTTTCCGACAACAGCGTCGAAATTCAAACGAGAGTGGATTTGGATTGGACGACGGATATTCCGGGCGTCTATTCAATCACTCTAGTTTATACAATGGAGACATATTAGAGGGATCCGGTATCACCGGATTTGAGGCCAGCCCTCACTGCACGATCCGCCGCTCCAACGCGGCGGAATGACCCGCCAAGGAAGGCACGGTAGAGTGCAAGGAGGCACGGATGTGGTCCGTCAAGCCATCAATCCGCCTATTTTTGTCTATCTTTCTCGCTCTCTCCGTATGTCCAATCTCCGCCCAAGAGATCCAAACAACATCCCTGACAGTCGCTGTTCCGCGTCTTAGCGCGCTGACCATCAGCGGGGATGTGTCGGGACTTCTCACGCTTTCCGTGGATGCCACCGGCGAAACGGCCTTTGACGCCGGTTTTATTGAATCCGCCGCCGATGCGACGATGCTGACCCTCAGCACGAATGATACATGGGATCTTAATGCCAAGCTGAACGGGGAGTGGTCCTGTCCCGGGGCCTATGACAAGCCCGAGGACGATCTCACAATAAAGATCACCAACACACCGACGGGCACGATCCAAAATGGGGCCGGCGCGTATATCACCCTTTCTGCGACGGATACCGAAATTCTGTCGCATGACAGCGCCGTTACGGGCAACGAGGTGGATATACAAACCAAGGTTTTGCTCGATTGGACAAATGATATACCAGGGTCCTATAGCATTTCATTGACTTATACGTTAACGACCCATCTGCCATAGCGGGGGTTTAGGAAGGGCCCGGGCGACCGGGTTTAGAACCACGCGGATGAATGGGAAGAGATGTCGAAACCTGGAGGATGGAGATGAAAACCGGTTTGCTTCGGCGTACTGCCGGCGCCCTGTCTTTTGCGATCACCTGGCTGCCCTTTCTGCCGTTGTTAGCGCCGGGCGCTTGTTCGGCGGCTTTTGTCGCTTCACCCATGGAACAGCATCTGAACATCGCAGCCGGATCCCAAGGGGTCGCCGCGATTACGGTGCAAAATACCGGAAAACTTCCGCTAACGCTGAAACTGTATCTCGCCGACAGCCAGGTTTACCCGAATGGCCAGGAAGAGGATCGGGATCCAGGTGCCGTTGAGAGAAGCTGCGCTCTGTGGACCTCCATTAGCGACCAGCTAGTGGAACTCGAGCCTGGTGAGACGCAGCAGGCCATGCTGAGGATGTCGGTGCCCGCAAATGCGAGAGGAAGTTATTGGACAAAATTGTATATCGAAGAGGTCAGCACGCCGGTGCCAAGCACGCGTCAAACTGAAGGGCGAAGTTATCAGGTCTTTTTGAAGCAGCGGGTTGGTATTCGAATCTTTCAAAATGTCCGGGGAACAGAGGTGCAGGACGCGGAAGTCACATTTGTCGGTGTGAGTCCGGCGGAAAACGGCCGGGAAATACGGACCTCCGTAAAGAATGCCGGAAACAGCATCCTACGATGCAATGGCCGGGTTGAGCTGCGGGATGCGCAAGGCGAGATCGTCGAATCGCTGAGTTTTAATTCCGGTGGGAAGTTTTGGGTCTTTCCCGGAAATCACCGCGAATTGGTTGTAACGACCGATACAAAGTTGACGCCGGGAATTTACACAGCTCTCTCGATTATCGATTTCGGCGGGGATCACCTGATCGCGGGGGAGGAGATGTTCCGGGTTGAAGGGGAGAAGGGGGATCTTCTCTTAGGTCAGGGGACGGCCGGCGAGTGATGACTCCGGTGAAGCGCTCACGAACGAATTTAGGGACCTATCGAAGGGCGCGCGCTTGCGCCTGTCGGGCGGCGGTCCTTGGCGCAACGGCGATCGTGATACTTGCCCTCGGGTGCCTGTCGATTCCCGCACTGGGGAATGAGGCTCGGGTTGAAGTACAGTTCTTTGTGCCCCCGCTGCAAAAAATGGAAATGGACCAGGTTGTTTGGACCCTTCCTGCGCCGACGGCTGCGGATTATGTGGCGGGTTATCTAAATGTCCCCACACCTTTCAAACTGACCCTCAGCAGCAACACCCCTTGGGAACTGAGCGTCAAGACAGATCGGGATGATATTTCAGTTCTCCAGGACGGCCCCATCCCGCTGCAGTGGTCACTGGATAAAAGAAAATACAATTTCATCTCGAACGATTGGACGACCATGACATCCGGCGATAGAGCGGTGAACGGTCAGCGCGTGGAGCTTTCATATCGGATGCTGCTTGACTGGCAAAACTGCACCGCCGGCATCTATAAACCCCGTCTGCAATTCAAACTGAAGTAGGAGTCAACAGGCATGACGCGCCGTAAGTATCCGGTATGGCTTCTTTCGATCCTTTTGCTCATGGGTGCTATGGCTCCGGCGCCCAGCGTCTGGGCCGATGGGCCCGAATTGCGGGCTGAAATACAAAAGGTGCGCGCGCCGTTAATCACCGTCGAGTCGATCGATGATGGATATGTGGAGATTGATCAATCAAGAGGGAATGTCGCCGTTTCCTTGGAGATCGATCCCGGAGAATCGACCCGCGGCTGGATTTTGACGGTTCGGTCTGATCAGGAAGTGTTTAATCCGGTGGGAACGGGCAAGCCCTGCTCGGATTTAATGTGGAAGTTGGATAATGACGGCAAGGAGGCATATCGAAGACTCGAAAGCCATGAGACTGTCGTGGTTGAAAATCCTCAAGGAGGAGCGGCGCGGATTACCCTCGATGCGCTGGTTAAGATCGATTGGGAGACTGATCCGGGCGCCTATAGCTTGGGACTCATCTTCCGCGTTACATACATCTAGCATTGGCGGGACCAAGCTTATTAACGGGCGAATCATCGCTTGTCTGGGGATGCTTGCGCTCATTTTGGGGTTTGTGGTCAAACCTGCACAGGGAAGACCCGAATTTATAACAAAGGGATTCCATCCGGCATATATCTCAGGAGTTCAAAGGGCGCCGGCGAGGGCCGGAGAATTTTATACCTGCAGTTATAAGATCGAAAACCTGCAAGCAGATTCGCTGAACCTTCAGCTTGAGATCGATGCCCCCGATGAATGGCTCCCTGTGACCGGCCGAAAGCAGGTCGTGATTCCCGCCCACACTATTAGGACCATTCCTTTCACCCTTTGGATTCCAGCGCACGCTTCGGCCGATTCGCTGCACAAAATTATCGTCAGCGCGCATACGATTCCCGAGTTTCGCCGGCTTGAGAATGCCGCACTCAATGTTGAAGTCGCGCCGCAAAGCGGAATTAGCCTGAACTCACTGACCGATGGCCTTAAGGGCGAGGCGGGGAGCGAGATCAAGCATCTGTTTGAGATACAAAATACCGGAAATCAGACGGATGTCTACCATGTCAGCGCTCTGTCAATTCCATTCTGCGAGACGCGGCTATCCGAGACAAAAGTCAGGCTGGGACCGGGGGAGCGCCGGCAAATTGCCGCGACGATGACCCCGCCGGATAGCGATCGTGAGAAGACATTATATATTCTCGAGCTCAATGCGGATCAGGAGAATGGCATGAACGAGTTCCGGCCGATCCATTCCGACAAAGATGTTCTGACCACGGTCTATAAATCGCATCGAGCGCCCAACAGGTACAAACGGCTGCCGTTGAATTTAATGATGCGGATGGGGGAGACGCATGGAGATCAGCCATTCTACGGGATTCGATTTGATACCAAGGGCTCTATCAGCCCGAATGCCCAGATTGATCTGGATGTTGAGTTCACGACAGAGAGGCGCAATCCCGGGATGACGTCTTGGAAGAACCAGCGGTTTCATCTGGCCTGGCTCGACAAATCGTGGGAAGTGGATATCGGCGATATCCACCGGGAATCTCCCGATGTCGCGACAAAAACAATTTCGGGCCGGGGTGTCGCTTTCGAAGGCCAGCGCGGCGAGTGGACCGGTCGGTTCTTTGCCGGGAAAGAGCGGTCGCCGCAAGTGATTCCGACATGGAGCACCGCTATTGAATATAGGGCGGATCGAAAGCTTGCTTTCGGCGTCGATTATATCCGGAAGGGCGAGGAAGGCGTTCATCACCGCAGGGATGACCTGACAAGTATCACGACCCGTTTTGATCCGACCGCCGCGCTCAGTATTCGATACGAAACGGGGTTTTCCAGAACCCGCGCTTACACTGGAAACTCACGGGGGGCGAGCGGGCTGTTTCATCTGGATTATCAGAGTGAGAAGTTGAAGATCAGGGGCCGGACCTATTATGGGTCGGATGGATATACCGGATGGTCATACAACCGGGATGGTGTGGCTCTTTATACAAGTTTTAATGTCAACCCCTTCGCCAAGCTGTGGATGAATGTTGATTCATCCCGCGGCCGGTCGTATCTGTCGAAGGATTCGCCGGAATCATCGACATCGCGCATTCGCTTTGGAGGGCGGCTTCTCACCTCTTCTTGGCCTGGTTTGGAAATGACGGTGGGGAGCAATTCATGCGAAAGCGATGCTTATGGGAGCCGTTCGCATACCGAAGAGCGCGACATGAGCATCATGGCGTCGCATCATTTGGGGCCGATTCTCGCCACAGCCATGAGGCAGTGGGGGCGGGCGAAGAATCACCTTACGGGCGGCTCGGGGCGCACCAATGGGCTGGAATGTAGTTTGGGTGGGCAGGTGCTGGGGTTGCATGTGGCGTTTCACATGAATGATGATCATGGGCGCTCGACCGTCAGCGATGACGCGACGTGGACGACGTCGCTTTCCGGAGATATCGCTTGGAGCTCATGGAGAAGGGGCGTGACGGCGAGTCTCATGTTCGCGTCGCGATGGATTTCATCCGTCAATGATATCAACGATCGGTTGCGAGAGGATCGCATCTATCCCAAGTTAAGCCTGCGATTGAGTCCCAAATTGTGGCTTAGCTCCGATGCCGGATTGCGGACTGATCGGGGTGAGTTGAAATTTGATCAGTGGCAAATTCGGCTGACCTTTTCATCGGCGGAGGCGTTGCCGCTTGTTTGGTCTCCGGTGCGGGGGGGTGTACGCGGCGTTGTCTTTTTGGATGAGGATATGGACGGGTATCCCGATCTCGATGAGGAGCGCATCGAGGGTGTCATCCTGCTGATGGAGGGGAGTCATCGCGTCACCGATCGAGCGGGGCAATTGGATTGGGATGCGATGAATCCAGGTATCTATTGGCTGGATATGAATCAAACAACACTGCCCTCCGGGTATTATTTAAAACAAAAGCTTCCGCTGGAGGTTCATGTATCCGCTGGAAATGAAACGCAGATATATATCCCGCTGACGCGCGGCGGTGAGATTTCCGGTGTCGTATTTAGGGATGAAAACCATAATGGCGCCCGGGATTCTGATGAGGGTGGTGTCAGCGAGATTAGAATGGTTTTGACGCAGGACGGAACACATGTCGCCGAGTGGCTCACGGATAAGTCAGGAAAGTACACGGTTCGGGATATTCCAACCGGCCGGTATCAGATTCGTATCGCGGATCACTGGCTTCCGTCGAACTGGGACTTAACAGGGCCGTCGATTGTTGATGTGGAAGTGGGGGCGGAGTCGTTACCCTATTCGGCTTCGCATGGAATCGCGCCGAAGATTAGACCGATTGTGACGACGTATCGGGGTGGGATTAAGAAGCGATTGCTGCAGGCTGAGCAGGAAACCACGCGGGTTGCGCCGGTCGCGCCTGTTACGGCGGCAGCGCCTGCTGCGCCGGTTGTGGCGGCCGCGCCGCCGAAAGAGAAACAGGTTCCGCACAAGAGTTCTCCCACGCCGCAAAAGAGCCCTCACGTTTCTCTCCGGAAAGCGCAGGCGTCACGTGTAACTCCTCAAGCCGCAAAATATCTCGAAGCGCCCGCGAAACTCCCATCCGGAAAGACATCACCCGCCGGCGGGCCGCTTAAACTTACCGAAGTTTATAATTCAATGCTCCGGTCACCCATCCCGGCACCGGAGCCCACATGGCAGGAAAATCTAATGGTCCAACTCGCCCGCCTTGGCGTTTATTTTATAGATGGACGTTTGAGCTTCAATCTGCGGTAGTCATTGATGGCTGTGGTTTCCAAAATCACCTGTTTTAGTATGCCAACTGCCGGAACTCATCCCGCATATCTCTAAAAGGACCTGTAACATTTAGGCCTTCCCGCGCATAGGCCAAGGTATAGAGACTATCGGCGAGAAATGATTGAATAACACTGTCGGCTAAGATGCCTTGAGCCTTAGCCCGAGCATCCAGTATACGATAAGCATCTCCCACAATTTCTGTGGAAATCACAAGACTATCCGGTAATACAAAGCGAGAATAAAAAACAGCTGAATTGGATGTTAAGAGATGATATTCGGGCTCGGCCGATGATTGAACCCGCGAAACACTTGAGATTTTATATTCATATGTATTATTCCAATTAAAACCGTGTTCCTCCAAAACAAAACCCCTTGCCACTAAGTAAAAGAGCATATCGGCCGGTTTCACATCTCCTTCCGATGCATCCAGAAAATTCTGGTCAGGCTCAATAATAGGAGGGAAATAGTAGGTGCCAGGATTGACCTCCATACAGGCCAGAAAAAATGTATTATCCAGCACCATATTGCTTTTATCGCGCAATCTTTTGGGCACGCTTGTGCTTCCGCATAGCCAAGCCAATTCACGATCTTCGTGTATTCCTGGAGTCAAGTAGAGACTGTTGTTTATGTTCCCGAGGTGGAAAAAGCAAAACTCTTGGGATTGAGTTATGGAATTCCCCGAGTGGTTGAGGTTTATGATTCTAAAGACAGATGGATTATATTGGGAAATTTCTGTCAATAGTATTCTTTTGGCAGCCGATTCATTTGGTAAGGGAATTACTTTGATAATCCGCATTTGGCAGTAATTTGGGTCGTCCGTATTGGTCGTTCCCAATCCGGGAAAGCGATCCATAGCCGGTACTGTAAATTGGATTTTGGAATCTGAATTCCACCCATAGAGATAAGAGGGAGTCGCCATTTCATGGGACCATCCGAGAACTAATCTTTCTGAATCATCAGACGCATCAGAAGAAGCAGTATCGCCTGTTTTAGCTTCGGCAGGTGGGATATCCACAATCATTGCACCTTCGAGTCTCTGTGGGTGTCCAGATGGCGCCCTGAGTATTTTTGTGGATCCATCCTCGTATTTTATTTCTAATCCTGCATCGGGGAGAGGTTGGGCGGAAATGGGATCCCCAGAGTTCGCACGCATTGATGCCAAAACACCCCAGTAAATAGAGATGGCGACTGCAGCGAATGCAATTACACCAATGGCAGCAGTGACCCATGATTTTTGCTTGGGTTTCTGGAGTTCCTCGAGAATATTGCAGACTATGGCGGCGTCGGAAGGGCGATTCTCTGGTTCCAATTCCATACAATTCTCAAGTAACTTTCTCAACCGGATTGGAGTATTTGAAGGGATTTGCGACCGATCAGGTTGAGAGAGAATTACCTCTGGATTCAGAGGGTCCCTCCTAAAGGCGCGGATTCCGGAAAGGCACTCATACAAGATGCAGCCTAAACCCCAGAGATCGGTCTTGATGCTGATTGGTTGAACCCGGCTTTGCTCAGGACTCATATAATCGAGTGTGCCCAACAGCCCACTGCTGTCTGTATTTGAAGTGGACTTGGGATTATTAACAATTTCTGAGTCTTTTGCAGGGTCTCCCAATGACTTGGCTATTCCGAAATCTAGGACTTTAACGACTTTGTTCTCCTCAACCATGATGTTGCTCGGTTTAAGATCCCGGTGAATTATGCCGTGCTTGTGTGCTTCCTCAAGAGCTCGGGCAATTTGAAGGCAAATGTTAAGCGACTGACTGAGGGAAAGTCTGCCCTTGGATAACAAATCAGCAAGGGTTTCTCCGGAGACAAATTCCATGGTGAGAAATTGAATCCCATTAGTCTCTTCCAAGGAGTATATTGTTGCTATATTGGGATTTTTGAAGGTTGCAAGAGTCTTTGCCTCGCGCTTAAATCTGGCGGATACAACATCACCGGCTATCCTGGCAGGAAGCACTTTGACGGCAATGTCCCTGTCGAGAATAGTGTCTCTAGCGAGATAAACCGTGCCCATACCACCCCTACCGAGAGGGCGAATTATGGGATATCGGCCAAGCTGCGCCGGAATTCTATTATGGGGTTCTTCTAGTAATTCCGGATGAGCTTCTGCAACGCTTAAAAGCCGGAGAATTTCTTCAGCCAGCTTTGCATTATCACCGCATTTACTTTCAACGAGTTCCTTTCGATGCTGGATTGGCAATCGCTTGGCTTCATTGAATATTTCGCTCGCGGATAGTTGTGACATGTTTATAGCTCAACTGCTTTTTGGAAATCTGAAGTTTAGCGACAGGTTACTAATAATATAAAACATCAATCGCCCTCGCCATCTTGAAAAGTTATGTAATCAAACAGCCAAGTGCGTGCAAATCCCCAATCTCTTTGGACTTGTTTTCGGGAAACACCAAGAGCACTTGCGGTTTCACGCCAATTCAGTCCTTCATAATAGTACAATATGATGATGTTAACCATACGCTGTCCATTGGGTTCGATTTTACCAAGTTCCGAGAGTGCGGATCGCATGACTTCGCTATTATCAAATAAGGTTCCGATATGGGGATCATTCGCAAGCTGATCGCTTGCCTGACTGAGGGGCACATGGACTACGTCCCCTCCGCGCTTTTGGCTTTGCCGCGCTCGGGCAATATCAACAAGTTCATTATCCATTGCCTGGCGGGCAAGGCCCCAAAATCCCTTGGTACCTGGTGCTTCTTGGGGAGGGCCTTTGCGGAGCTTTTGGTAGACGGCGTGAACAAGGCCGGTTGGCTGAAGGGTAAGATTCTGTGGTTCGCGGGCCATCTTCACCCGAGCGATTCGTCTGAGGTCTTCATAGAAACGCGAGAAATAAGATCCCAAAGTGGGCTGATCTTCTAACTTCTTGCCATTCACAATGTTATGCCCCGATGTCCCATTTTGATGTCGAATTTCGCCTTTAGAAATTGGGGAGGGCAGAGCGATTCATCCTACTCACTCACACGATCGTTCAATGATTCAATTCTGCTCTCCCACCCAACTTGCGGATTCAGATGGAAAGAAAGGCTGGAATCCACAAGCGCACCAAGAATAACAGCCAAGTCAAGTTGGCGCAATAGCCATTCGCAGAAGAAGCAAAGCTAGAAGTTTCAAGACTCATTTAAAGAGGGGCAGGCTCAGTAACAACTCGAATCTGGGGAGGAAAGCTAAATGTACCGGTTCAAACTTGCAGTCCTATTCTTAGTTGTCTTGTCATTCGCGTCCACCGCACAGGCCGCCGATCCAGCCGCATATTACGACCTGGAAGGGAATGCCAATGACTCAAGTGGAAATGAAAACCATGGCATAATCCACGGCAATTTAATATTTACGGGAAATATGTGCGGACAACACAATGCAGCAGCT
This sequence comes from Candidatus Eisenbacteria bacterium, assembly GCA_018831195.1. Taxonomy (NCBI): domain Bacteria; phylum Candidatus Eiseniibacteriota; species Candidatus Eiseniibacteriota bacterium. The sequence goes on from JAHJDP010000109.1 coordinate 66,303, forward strand.
GAGTTCAATGGAACTGATTCCTACATCCAGGTCTATGACGACCCAGCGCTTCATTTTCAAGAAATCACGCTCAGCGCTTATGTTTATCTGCATAGTCTGGAAGATCCATCCGGTTTCGATACTTTTATCAACAAAATATTCGGAGATCCTCACGAAATCAGCTATCAAATCGGTGTGTCGACATCCACCGGGAAATTTAATTTTGGTCTAAATCTAGGAAACACCGGGTATCCTCAAGGGATTGTTGAATCGAATACCATTGCCCAATTGGATACTTGGTATCATGTGGCCGGCACGTATGACGGAACAGAGATTATTATCTATATAGATGGTGTGCCGGAGAATTCTCTGCCTTATTCACAACCGATTCCGTACGACGATCGGGATCTGGAGCTGGGTGTCCATGCTGGTTATGCACATCTATTGGACGGAATTTTGGATGAGGCTCGAATCTATGACCAGGCACTATCCGAAACGGAGATCCTGGATTTGATAATAACCTGCAGCCCCAACCTCCTGGCCTGTTATTCATTCGATGGTGATGTGACTGATTGCAGCGGCAACGAAAATCATGGCACTGGGTATGGCGGTCTGGTCTATGTGGCAGACTGTGAAGGTGAGCCGACCTCGGCATTGGAGTTCAATGGGTATGATTCCTATATTTTGGTGCCGGATGATGATATTTTGCATACGCAGGCGATGACATTGAGTGCGGTTGTGTATCTATACAACCTGGAAGATACCTCTGGCTTTGATACTTTCATAAACAAACTCTATGGAAGCCCGCATGAAATTAGTTACGAATTAGGGGTTTCTACGGCTACCAACAGATTTACTTTCGGATTAAATCTTGGCAGCACCGGCTATGAACAGGGTATCGTCGAATCATTCACAGAGGCCAAGACCGAGACGTGGTACCATGTCGTCGGAACATACGACGGTTCGGAACTTCGAATCTATGTCAATGGCATGCTTGAGAACTCCGTTCTATATTCCAGTCCGATCCCCTATGACGATGGCGATTTGGAGCTGGGGGTCCATGCCGGATATACTCATTTGGTTGACGGGATCATGGATGATATCCGCATTTATGATCAGCCCCTTTCAGATCAGGAAATTGTGGAACTGGTCCCGGAATGCATTCCTGAGCTGGTGGCTTGTTATGGCATGAATGGTGATGTGAACGACTGTAGCATTTATCAGAATCACGGTGAAATTTATGGTGACCTGATTTTTGGCGACGACTGTGGCGGTCAAGTAATGATGGCCGCTGATTTCAATGGTCTGGATTCTCATATTCAAATCCTGGACCATCCCATTCTGCATACCCAGGAGCTTACGCTTGTCGCTGCTGTATATCTTCGCAGCCTGGAAGATGCATCCAGCTTTGATACATTCATCAATAAGCTATTTGGGAGCCCTCATGAAATCAGCTATGAATTGGGAGTTTCTACGGATACGGGCAAATTTACCTTTGGATTAAATTTAGGAAGCACGGGATACGAACAGGGTATTGTTGAATCGGAGACGGTCGCAGAATTAAATACCTGGTATCATATTGTTGGTACCTATGACGGTTTCGAAATGCGAATCTATGTGAACGGTTGGCTTGAAAACGCAATACCCTATTCTAATCCGATCCCCTATGACGACGGTAATTTGGAGATTGGCGTTCATGGCGGTTATGCACATCTAATCGACGGTCTGATGGATGATGTCCGGATCTATGACAAGGCGCTGAGCCATCATTTAATTCTGAACATGATGAGCCAGAATCCCTGCTGGATCGATATGATAGCTGATGTTTCTGAAGAAGAAAATGGCTTGGTTACCGATTCGCCTGGTCTCACTCTTTGGCCCAGCCCTACCTCTGGCCCAGCGACTATTTCCTTCGCTCTCAATAAGGTATCCGAGATCGAACTTTCTATATACGATATCGTCGGCCGAAAGGTTCGGGACCTCGTAAACGGAGAACTCCCGGCTGGAAGTCACAATGTTTCATGGGATGGCCGGGCACATGATGGCCGGCGCCTATCTCAGGGCATTTACTTCGTTCGTATGCGCTCGGATCAACCCATTGCCACATCGAAAATCGTATTGCGTTGATAACGTCTAGTTTCTTCCCAGGGCGACCACCTTCTGAAGTGGGAGGTGGTCGCCAAATTCAGTGCCTCCTTTACGGTACATGCGGCAGTTCTATGCGAAATTTTAAGAACGTTCCGCACTGCGGAGAGTATCTCGCAACTCCGTGCTCCGGCGAACTAAGAATCGACTCCATCTAAAGATCAGGTTTTCCCGACGATTCACTTGGAACACCATCATTTAGATAAGATTATGTTAATGCGCTTTAAGGGGCGCTCTCCAGAGTTCTCCTTTGCATCGCAAGAGGTTGATTGCAATGAACCGCCGCGCAATTTACAATGGTCCGAACTGGCCTAAAAAGGGGGGGGATCAAATGAAACGAATGTTAATCTGCTGTATCGCTCTGCTGCTTGCAGGCGCATCGATGTTCGAATCCGCAGACGCACGGGACTGGTATGTCAGTGCCGCAACGGGGAAGGGAAAGGCCGGGACGATAGAGAAACCGGCGAAGGATCTTGGGAACATCATCAGCCTCCTCGCGGACGGGGATCGGATCTTCATCGCAGAGGGGACCTACCCGGGGCGCGGAGAGAATGGCCACGACGGAATCACCGTTCCCGTGGAAATCTATGGTGGTTGGGACGCGAACTTCAAGCAGCGCGACCCGTGGGGTGCGCACAGGACGATCCTATCGGGTAGCAACAAATCGGCCAACTGGGACGGCGGTTACCGGTTGTCGATCGACCTTTCCAAATGGAGGAAGAACGCGGAGCACCGGATCGTGGTCGACGGGATCATCGTGGATAACGGCGATCGGAACCGGTATGCGACCGAGGCTCAGAACAAGATCATCCGATCGGCCAATCCGAAGAACGGCGAGATGCCGACTCCCGAGAGCGGTGGCATCTCCGTGGCTCCATGGAAACTCGGCGATGCCGTGATTCGCAACTGTATCGTCATGAATACCGCACCCACCGACGGCGCATTTTCCATCTGGGGTCATCAATCAAGCGAGATGGTGATCGAGAACAACCTCGCCATCAACAACACCGGCAACGGATTCTCACTGCACACATCCTGGCATCCGAGGGAGGGGCAGGATATTCCGATTTTCACATTCAAGAACAACACCTCCCTCTTCAACGAGAAGCATGACGCGATGGCGACATATGGTGGAGCGGCCCTCAAACTCGAATCTGATACGCAGGTCACAGCGACTGACTGCGTTTTCGCGTTCAATGATTACTACGGGGTCGACAACGCGAAGCGCGCGCAGGGAGTGATCCTGAGTGCGAACGCCTTCGCGGGGAACTTGAGGGCGGATTATCTCGAGTTTGACACCAAGATGAACCTCGATGTCCTCGAAGACGAGGCGGAGAACCTGGATGAGGCAGAGGAGAATGTTGCCGCGGAATTCCAGATCCCGATTCCAGCGGATTGGACGGCGAAGTATGCCGCCCGCGTGGTGATCGACCGCAATGCGGCCGAGGCGGATGTGCAGGCGATCGGTGGCTGGGAGAACTCGGTGCGTTCGATCCTCGGACTCAACCTGCAAGGGACCGATTTGAAGATCGACACGGACGTTTGGCTGCCGAGGCTCGGTTTGGAGGATGGGATCAAGGCGGGATCATCGAAGTACGCCACTCTCTATGGGTGCCAGAATCCCGGTGTGAGCGGGCCGATCGATTAATAGGCGATTAGAGCCTGTCCACAATCTAAGGTCGGTTATGCTGCGCCTAGAAAATCTCGCGCAGCATAACCGGAATGTGACCAGTGAGCGACAGATTGCCCTATGAAAAATCATGGCACATCCATCCAATTCTCACCAACCGACCTGACAAACTATCTCCAAAACCCGTATATCACATGGATGGATCGCCTCTACTTGGAGCACCCCGACAAGGCCACCCCCGACGAGCAAACCGGCGATCAAGAGCTCATCCAGAAGAAGGGCATCGAGCACGAGCACGATTTTCTCGACCAACTCAAGGCCAAACACAAAAACCAACTCACCGAAATTCCGGCCACCAATGATCGCTTCAAACTCACAAGCGAGGCAATGCAGAAGGGCAGCAAGGCCATCTATCAAGCCGCCCTAACCCACAAAAACTTCACTGGATATGCCGATTTCCTCATAAAGACTGACAAGCCATCAAAGCTCGGCAATTACAGCTACGAAATATGGGACACGAAGCTCTCGCTGCAGACAAAACCCTATTTCCTCGTCCAGCTCTGCTGTCTCGCCGAGATGCTGGAAGCAGTACAGGGCGCCAGGCCAAACGACATAAGAATCGTCCTCGGCGACGGCACCCAGAGATCTTTTCGGACCGATGATTTCTTCTACTACTATCTCTTCCTCAAGCGCGGATTCATGGAGCAACAAGACAACTTCAACCCGCACGATCCCCAAAACCCACCCGAGCCCCTCGGCGAGGGCAAAAACGGCCGTTGGGAAAGCACAGCCGTAGAATGGCTCCTAAAAAACGACCACTTGAGCCTCGTGGCCGGCATCACAACCCTCCAGATCGAGCGGCTCAAGAACGCCAAGATCACGACCGTTGCGCAGCTCGCCAAAGCGCACAAAAAGAAAATCCCCAAGATGCGGGCGGAAACGCAGGAAAAGTTATGCGAGCAGGCGCGGCTCCAAACCCTCTCAAAAACCAAAGGCCAGCCGCAGTACGAGGTGATCCCACCGGATCCAGAAAATCCCGCCCGCGGATTGGCCGGTCTTCCCCCGGCCTCCAAAAACGATGTGACCTTCGATATCGAAGGATACCCACTCGCTCAATTCCAGGGCCAGGCGCAAGGCCAGGCCCAAAACGGGCTCGAGTATCTCCTCGGCGCCGTGACCCTCAAAAATACTCCCAAAACCAGCAAGCTCGAATACCACGATTGGTGGGCGCATGACGCGCGCCACGAGAAAAAGTCGTTCGAGGCGTTCATCGACTGGGTCTACGCCCGGTGGAACAAAGATCCCGCGATGCACATCTACCACTACGCCAACTACGAAGTGAACGCGATGAAGCGGCTCATGACGAAGTATGCGACGCGCGAGGATGAAGTCGACACGCTCCTTCGCGCCGACGTCTTCGTCGACCTCTACAAGATTGTACAACAAGGTGTCCGGATGGGGCTCCCGAGCTATTCGCTCAAAAAGGTCGAGCAATTCTACCTGGACGGCCGGGAAGCGGAGGTCGCGACGGCCGGCGATTCGATCCTCTTCTACGAGCAGTGGCTCGAAGCGCAGGACGGCCCCACATGGGAAACGTCCAAAATCCTCAACGAGATCCGCAACTATAACAAAGAGGATTGTGAATCCACGCACAAGCTCACCGAATGGCTGCGCGGCCTGCAAAAGAAAGGGCGGATTGGTTATATCCCGGACGCCGGGGCGGCCGCGCCCACGGACGCGATGCGGGAACCGACCGAGCGGGAGATCCTGAGCCAGGAGCTATTGGATTCGATCCCGGAGGGCGCCTCCACAGAGGCTTCCAGCGGCGCTTCCACGACGTCCGCATCAAAGACGGACGACCAGTGGCGCATCCGCGAGCTGCTGGCCTGGCTCGTCACCTTCCACCGCCGTGAGCAAAAACCGATGTGGTGGGAGTATTACAACCGTCACCAGATGACGGATGAAGAATTGTGGGATGACTTGGGATGCCTTGCCGGGCTCAGACGAACACGAATAGCGGCAGTGGCTGTCAAGCGATCCACGGGATTTGAATATCGTTTTGACCCTGACCAAGATACGAAGATCACTGTTGGGACATTCTGTACCATTGCCGGGCATCGAGGATGGAAGGTTAGGATCGGGCAACTCGACATGGATAGCGGACGGGTGTTGCTCATTGCTGGTCCCAAGGCACTTAAGGAGTTTGAGGAAATCGGCGGCTTACCACCGGCCCAGCTCAGCCTTGTTCCCGATGATCAAGTGGGGACTGAATCGATCGAATCCTCAATCGAACGAGTTGTCAGGGAGTATCTGGAATCCGGCACACTCCCATCCGCCCTTGATGATTTTCTGCACCGCCGCCGTCCGCGAATTCGCAAACGGTTGCGGGGACCGATCATCCGCAAAGGCGAAGATATCCTCGCGGGGACGCTTGATGCCGCGCTGAACATGCAGAGCACGACCCTGTGCATCCAGGGTCCTCCCGGATCGGGTAAGACCCACACGGCGGCCCACGTTATCCTCGGGCTGCTGCAGGCGGGAAAGCGCGTTGGGATCAGCGCCAACAGCCACAAGTCCATTTGCAATCTGATGGAAAAGGTCGCGAAGTTTGCCCGCGATGAGGGGTTCGGCCTATCCGCCGCGAAAGTGGGAGGGGACCCGGACGATCCGCTCTATGAGAAAACCGGCATTCAATTTGCAGGAAGTGCAAAAGATGCCATCGGGAGGTTCGACCTGATCGGCGGGACGGCCTGGGCTTTTGTTATACCCGAGGCCGTTGACAAGTTTGATTATCTATTCATCGATGAAGCCGGACAGGTGTGCATCGCCAACCTTGCGGGAATGATCCCGAGCACCCGGAATGTTGTTCTGCTCGGGGATCAAATGCAGCTCGGCCAGCCGACCCGCGGCGCCCATCCGGGGGAAAGCGGATTGTCGACGCTCGAATATCTTCTGCAAGATCACGCAACGATTCCGGATGACCTGGGAATCTTTCTCGGGACAACCTGGCGGCTGCATCCCGCGCTGTGCGTCTTTATTTCTGAGGCGGTCTATGAGGGCAGGCTTCAGCCCGAGAAGCACACGGCAGCCAGAAGGATCTTGATCGGGGGATCGAAACGCTCTTCACCCATCACCCGTGATGCCGGACTTCTCTTTATTCCGATCGAGCACGCCGGAAATGTTCAGGGGAGTGATGAGGAGGTTGAAGCAATCGGCCAGCTCGTGAATGACCTTCTGAAACTGGAACACACAGACAAGAAAGGGAAAAATGCCGGCCGGCTGACCCTGGAGCATATCCTGATCGTCGCCCCCTACAACATGCAGATCCGAAAGCTGAAGCAGGCTCTCAGACCCGGGGCGCGTATTGGGACCATTGACAAGTTCCAAGGTCAGGAGGCTCCCGTCGTTATTGTCTCGATGTGCGCCAGCGCAGGCGACACTTCCCCTCGCGGCATTGATTTTCTCTTTAACAAGAACCGGCTAAATGTAGCCATTTCGCGGGCTAAGAGTCTCGCTATAATTGTTGGTCATCCGAGGCTGACGGAGACGCTCTGCGGTTCGATACGGGAGATGGAACTGGTGAATCTTTATTGCCGCGTGGTGGAGGAGGGGGTGTTCCGCAGATAAGTTACTTTGAATATTTAGAGGTTCAATGAAAAGTGTGATCTCCAATACAGCATCACTGGCTGGCACCGTCAGTTTTGATCTTCTTGGCTCTGAATTAGGTGGGGATGTCGAATCTGCTCTCCAAGCCGCACTGGAGGCCGGAGTCGTCTTCCCCCAAAATAACAACCCGCTATCTATTTTTCGTGAAGCTCTGGCCACCTCCATCCGGGCCATTGAGAAGCACAACCGTGGTCCGCTATTCCAAGAATTCCTGCTGAAAGGTCCCTACGAGGAGACTGGGCCCATTCCGCCGGACTTGATCGGTGAGCGTCTCTCCGACACCGAGGTTGCCTCGGTCATCACCTTCATCTATTCGTATATGGTCAACTGCTTCAAAGGTGCGATCACGGAGTTACTTGCTGCGAAGGCCTGCATGCATCTGTTTCAGCAGCTTCGGCGGGAGAAAAAACTCCCCGCAAAGGCCAGGCTTTATGCGGGAGATGTCGTGGGTGTGCATCGTCCAAAGGGAAGGGGCATTCTCAAAGGCGCCGACTTGTACATTATGATTAAAGATCCCAGCGCTAATACAGTTTCAGACATTGTGGTCGCCGGCGTGGTGGAGGTTAAGTCGTACTTTCAATCGGCACACCGCCTGCGAGAACAAATAGATCAGCATCTCAGACGGTCCAAGCATGGTTTACGGGTAAACGGGAAGGATTATTTCAACGGGCATGTTCACGTGGGGTTCGGGTCCAGACAAAAAGTCTTGCGGATTACGGTGCTACCGAGTGACTGGCGTCTACCGCGAGAATTTCGGTATGAGACCTCCTCGCGCGGAAGCCTGCTTCACGTCGATCCAGGCATGCCGAATCGAAACGACGATAAAATTATAATGACCGGGGACGACGAATGGCGGATCACCCTGCGATGGTCGAAGGAAGCGCTCGCCCAGGCTGCATACGAGATGACATTTTGGTACATGGGAAAGGTTGGAGAGGCAATCTATTCGCGGGAGAGGCCGAAGGGATGGAAAGTCATGTCCGCGAATGAAGCCGGAAGGAATGCGGCAAAGATGATGCTCTACTATGCCATTCTGCGTTGCCGTACGCCCCGGGAGAACCAGCGAGCCATAGCCCTCTACAACACCTACGGTTTCGGTTATGCTCTTGGAATGAATTATAGGAACGCAAAGGGAAGACGCGAGATATTGTGGACGGAGGACTTGTATGAGATTATCTCTGCGGGAAAGACCAATAGTGGGTGCAGTTTGAGTTGAATTCGCGTGGAAAGCCACACTGCTTCTCAGGGATGGATTATTGAACATGACAAAACCGGGAAGACCCACAATGGCACCGACTGAAAAACACAAATGGAAATTCATCTCCCGCTTCCGCCGGAGAGTCTATGGCTGGGATGCTTCAGGACGGGCGGTCAAGCGTATAGAAGAAGCCATAGCGGAAATCAAGGAGGTGGGCCGAACGGATCCGGTTTTGGCGGCGGAGGGGGCTGTGCGTTTCCTTGAGAAGGTCTCGCCTGCTCTGGAACATGTCGACAGCTCATCCGGCGCACTTGGCGCGATGGTCTATTATGCCGGCGCCGAGCTCGCTTTGGTCATCGGGAACGCCCCGGTTTCGGAACCACGTCGTCGGAAGTGGCTGGATCGCCTGTGGCTCGCTATGGAAAAGGATGAGATACCTTATCTCGAAGGGCTTGCCGACCAGTGGGGGGAACTCTGCGGTTCGGCGGAGTACGCATCAAAATTGGCGGATGAATTTATCGACGCAGTCCGGCGAGCTTGGGACCCTGATACCGACACCGACTCATATCACAATGGCGCCGCGGCCTGTCTAAGTTCATTGTATAAAGCCGGACGTTTTACCGATCTCTTTGAGCTCTTGGATCTTGATCCCCACAAATTATGGGATACACGGATTTGGGGTGTTAAAGCCCTAGCGGAGCAGGGGAAAATCGAGGAAGCAGTGCGTTATGCCGAAGATTCCCTTAAGCGCAATCTCGGCCTCTTTCACATTGCTCCCATGTGCGAGGAGCTTCTTCTATCCATCGGAAAATGGGAAGAAGCCTACGGCCGCTATGCCATTCCCGCAAACCAAAAATCGACCTATTTAGGGACTTTCAAGGCGATCGCAAAGAAATATCCAGAAGTAAAGCCGGCGGATATCCTGAACGATCTTGTCGAATCGTTACCCGGACAGGAGGGGAAATGGTATACAGCAGCCAAGGCGGCCGGCCTCTATGACGAAGCGATTGAATTGGTCAATCGCACTCCATGCAGCCATTCAACACTCATCCGCGGGGCCCGCGATTTCTGCGAAAAGAGACCCCGCTTTGCCATGGAGTCAGGGCTCGTGGCCTTGAAATGGCTGGCCGCCGGTCATGGGTATGAGGTCACCGTCAAGGATATTGAAGACGCCTATAAGTACACCCTGGCAGCGGCGGTTCATGCCGGCGCGCAGGGAGAGGCGAAAGATAGACTTCGCCAAATCGCCGGCACGGCTCATCCGAACAGCCGGGTTTACAAAATCCTGAGGGAGAGATTGGCGGGTGCGGATCCCAACAATGATAGACCGGGCGAAAAAGAGGCTGTCCGATGACATCAGAATCCGAGACTGAGATTTGGAAAGGCAAGCGCATTGTCGATATCAAAATTGAAATGGAGGAGGCCCTTAAAATAGGCCGGATAGTCTATTACAGCTGTGTTCCGCGCTATGTCAGCCGGCTCCTGCATCACCTGAAGAGAATTAAGGCGCTCGTCGGTAGCGACCGGCCCCGCCAAGGATCTGAGCTTCTCCACGCGTTTGCCAACGGATGTCTGGCCAAGACAGGAGAGGTTGTCGATTCGGGCGGACTCTTTCAAGCATTCGGCTCGAAAATCCTCAATGCATGGATCTTTGCCAGGGAGCTTGCCACGGCTGATCCTGAGGAAACAGTCGGCGAATTAACGGCATGGTTGGAGACCGACTATTACAAAATTGGATTCCACATTGAAGAAGACCTTGCCGATATAATGCGTCCGGAAATTGTCAATCGGTTCGTTCGCATTGCAAGGAACGTGCTGGACGCTCTCCCCCCGGATGATGAACTGGAAGCGAATTCACCGCGGGCGCGGTGGCTCCACAATCTGAAAATCCTCTGCTACGCCCAGGGAGATTGGGAGGGATATCTCCAGCTGTGTCCCGCCGGCAAAGTCGGCGTCATAGATTGTGTAAGGATGGCCAAGATACATCAGATCCAGGGCGAACGAGAACTCGCCCTGCGGTGGGTGGAGCGGGGCATAGAATATGAATCAAACGCCGGGCCGGGTGAAGATTCCGAGGGGAAGCTTCGGCGACTGAGAATAGAACTTTTGGCTGAACTCGGCTGCAAGAGGGATGTCTTGGATCTTTTGTGGGGGGATTTCCGCCGGATGCCGGACCATGGCCTGTATCAGGAGATTCAAGCATTAACCCACCCCAAACAGCGGAGAGTATGCCATGGCCGTTTGATTCAAATTACAAAGGAATCACCGTTTCCCCAGGGGGTTTCGCTATTCATTGAGCTTGGTGAAATCGAAGCGCTGGCGGATTATTTTAATGGCGCGAGCGTTGATGAAATCCGCGAAGCGCGAGGGGAGTTGATGGTTCAGGCGGCGCGGGCCCTGCGAAGGAGGTATCCCGGGAAGGCCGCTGAGATTTACTACATCACCGCCATGAAGATCCTCGATCGCAACAAGCGGGATTCCTACCTGCGGGCCTTGCGTTGTTTGCAGCATACCCGCAATTACCTCTTGATGGCGGGGATGCGGGAAAATTGGGATGAAATTGTCCACTACATACGCCGAAAACACATCCGCAAGATCAGCTTTATGCATAAATTCGAGCGGCTGGCCGCAGGAGAAACTGTATCAGAGCCGGCGTGGCTTCCCTACAAGGTCCCGAAATACTAAATCGGGGCTTTGACGACCAGGTTCGAGAAAATCTGTCAATTGCCGTCGTCGTATCGATCCATCAAATCACTAATGCGATCAAAGAGGGAACTCAATCTCATTTCCAGCCACCTATCATCCGTGTGATTGGACTCCGCAGCGACATATCCCTGCATATCCTCAAGATCATATAGAGTGAACTGTCCGACGAAGTCCGAGGAGCCCGGAAGGGGTTTGAAACGCTCGAAATATTCGGGATCGAACAGGTTCAATTTTTCCAGAAGGGTATAATCCAGTTTATTTATTCTCAGGGGGATTGTCTCGTCTTCACCGATCCTGATGCGTATTTTACTATTCGGCGTGACATCCTCTTCTGCAAAATTCTCGTCTGCGGCGAATGCAAGTTCCCATCTTTCAAACGGATCATCGAAAACGATGGATTCTTTGTCGAATTTATCAGGGTCGTAGGATTCTCCCAGCCAAGTGCGAAAACTCTCATGTTCTTCATGATTCGGATCGCTGATCGCTTCGAGAAGAAGTTCGTATCCGGGTACGCCACCGCAGTCTTCTGGAGGACAGGCGCGCCGGCCGGCCGTGCAAATAGGATATTCAATCTTTTCAGTGCGTGGTTTGATACATTCAAGGGTGATAGAATGCCACCAGTCATCGCCAAAGTCATAATTGTATTTGGCGGATCGATCAACGAGCGTCAGCAACCGCGCAACAGGGATATCCCAACCAGGGAGAACCACGGGATCGTCTTCGAACTCCCGTTCAAAGGGGATTCCTATGAGGAGTTTTACCCCGAGGGCAGGTTCCTTGAGATGAAAATGATGCAAGTGAGAGTCCTGCCATCCCATTGCATCCTGGATGGCGACATGAAAGTCCCAGAATGTATAATCGCTGGGAATTTGGATCCTTCGCCATATGGGCGGTTTGATACCTTGGAGTATAATTTTGAATTGGAGAATATGGTCGAATTTTAGAGCCACTTGAATTCTCCCCCTGAAAGAGCGTTTCTACGGAAAACTAATAATCGACTCTCTCGATTTCTACGTCCTCCAGATCGATGCCGAATGACTGGGCCGTCACCTCGAACCATCCCCTAAACATTTTATAACTACGGTTCCTTGGCCAATCATCCTGGTTTGTGCGCCAGGCTTCAAGCTCAACTTCAAAAATCCGCTTAAAGTGCCCTTCAATCGCGGTGATTCCTCTTCACCCTGTGGGGCTTCGGCGACAAGGGTGACGGATGTCCACTTGCTTTCCGTCTTTTCATGCCTGAAAATATCAAATTCTGGGTTTCAGATTTCAAAGTATAGGTCGGCCAAATGGCGGCATTTCTTCGTCTCCAAGCCTTCTCCGGCCGTCGTCCCCCTATTTGTTGAGCTTGATGAAACGGATCGACTGGCCAGGCATCTGGGAAGGATCTCTATTGAGGTGATTGTCCAGGGCCATGAGAGAATTCATGAACATCCCCACATCAGGACGATTTCCCCGCACACTCCAAGCACCGCACGCGCAGCCGATCATCGATCGTCATCTCAAGGCCGCCCTTGCCGCAGTCATCGCAGGGGATCGATTCCAAGCGGCCCAGGAGGGAATTCCAGGTAATGGGCAGGATGCGTTCCTCCCGGCGATACCGGAGATCGTAGGTGGCGCGGAGCACCGGCATGTCGACCTGCATCACGGCTGCCGGTTTCAAGCGCACACGCAGCGCATAGCGCATGTCGAGATCCCGCACCTTGCGGTCATACTCCGCACGGATACTCTCCAACTTGGCGTCGACCTGGGTGGCGCTGAGCTTCCGCCCATGGGTCTTCCTCTGGCATACCTCTTGGGCCAGCGCTTCGTAATAGCCATGCAGGCGCTGGGCGTCTCGGTTCCGGCGGCGGTCCAGGCTCTCTCGGAACGGATCGAGCCGGCGATGGACCATTCGCGACGCCTCGCGCTGAAGCGCTTGGGCGACTTCTTTAAGCGTTCCGCCGCCCATGATATCGCCGCCCTTGCGGGGAACAAAGACCTGTGTGTCTCCGATTTGTTGGATGAGCTCTCCAACAGGGGAGAGTGTTGCCTGGTTGACCATGGTTGCGATCAGGCTTTCGTAAGTCTCCTCGCTGACGGCATTTAGCAAGTAGTGCACGAGAAGGTAGTTCGCATGCGAGGGCTGAGTCTCACGCAGGGTCATTTGGACGCGCGTCCTAAATCGAAAGGCTTCCTGAGCCTCATTGGCGAGGCTGCGCGGTCGCGGCCAAGGGAGATCGCCGCGAATCCTAACAGCGCTGCATTGCGTGCGCATGAGATCCAGCAGCATCTCGAGGTCGGCGGATCCATAGCCGATCAATCGGAGGTTGCTGTCCGTTCCCGGCCTCATTGCCAGCATGGATTCTTCCTCCCACTCGAGCCGGGCGGCGAGCTCTGTGGGTAGGAGTGTGTGCAGGGTGCAGACTTGGTTGCCATGAGCATCAATGGCGGACCTGCGTTCAACGACGGCGCCGTGCAAATCCAATACGCGGGTCGCAAATTTTAATGGGTCCATATCAAACCTCGTAATCTTCGCCGAAGAGCGAGTCATCCAGGGACTTGATACGTTCGTACTTCTCTTTGGCCCGTTCCAGCTCACACGAAAGGCCGATAAAATTCGCCGCCGCATCTTCGTCGGTGTTCGCAGAGGCCCAGGCTTCGAGAACCCGCTCGGAGAATTCGCGTTTATCCTCCAATTGCCCGAGGATCAGATCCACTTCACCGATGACCAGCTCGAAGAGATTGATCTTCTTATCCAGTATCGTGAGCAGATGATCTTCAACACTCCCACGGGCGCAGAGGTTGACAATCTCGATCTCCTTCTCCTGCCCGATGCGGTGGATACGGCCGATACGCTGCTCGATACGCATCGGATTCCATGGCAGATCAAAGTTCACGATGCGATGGCA
>JAHJDP010000110.1 GCA_018831195.1 Candidatus Eisenbacteria bacterium
CATCGTCCTCGATCTCAACCATGGAAACTCCATCAAGATCGTGCTCGATCAGACGTGGCCACATGGATACAACGTGCCACGGTTCTGGGGTGCCCGGAACAGCTGCCGAAAGTTCGATGACGAACCTCGCCCAATGCAGCTGATAGTTTGTTGGCAAGGTGAGCGAGAATCCAAGGTGGACCAGGTGAAGGCTGCCTCGTTCTCTCGCAGCCGTATCCCCGCCGGCATCTACACGGGACGTAATTGTTGATGATCCTCTCGAAGCGTAGGAATCTGGACGTGCGGCCGAGCCGAGGAGTGTGGAGGAATCTGTTGCTCCGGTTCGGATTCCGCGGTAGATACGCCGCAGCCTGGGAGCCGGAAAGGGTGAGAGCCCGGAGCTGACACCTCCGAGCCCTCGGACCGAACCACGGGGACGCGATCCGGTAGAACTGTTCTGCCAGAAGTCCCCGGGTTTGTCCAGCCTTATGTGTCCCCGGTCGGGGACGCGTGGAATCACTTCGAGTTGCCAACTGTGCTCGACCTTCCTGCGGGAAGCAGTTCTTTCTCTGCCGTTTCTGTGATCGTGGAAATCGCTATTGTTGCCGATTCTGCTCCGAGGTGGCCCGTCGAACGAGTGTGTATGCCGCAGGAGCGCGGTACCAGGCCGGCCCCGAGGGGCGTCGTCTGCATGCCCGCCGTCAGTACCGGTATCGCCTCAAGCGCCCTCCTCAAAGAAAAGTGACGCATCAGGGTACTCAACGCCCTCCCGAGTTTTGCATGGTCTCCGAGGTGCCGGTCCGCGCGGCCATGGGGGTCGCGGTTTCGACCGGAGGGAAGGAGTTGACCCATGCGGAGGCTTTGGATGGGAATCATGCCGGGGTTGGAGTTCACGCGGGTCGTGGTCCAGGACAATTGGGATCAGACCTTGCTGAAAGCGCGGCTTCCGCACTCGCCCAAGCATCTCCGGGCCCTGGAGACGCTCTGCCAGGCCATCGCGCTCTGGTGCGGTCGGAAGGTGTGCGCTGCGCTCGTTGTGGACGGCCCGGACGCTTTGTGCGTCACGAAACCATGGCGCGGCACCGTCGAGCGGCTCACACGCCACGACCTTTTCGAAGTCCATCTGGTCTCCCGAGGGCGCCCGGCCGAGGAGCGCGACCGCCTGGATGGTCTCCATGACTATGACGAGCTCCGCTGGTTGCTCTTCTTCGGGGAGGCGCGATGATCCCCCCGGAGTTGCGCGCCCGCATCCGTCGCTTCTTCTTCGTCGAGCATTGGCGGATCGGCACCATCGCGACCGAACTCGGAGTCCACCCTGATACCGTACGCCGAGCCATCGAGAGCGAACGCTTCAACGGCACCGTGCCCAAGCTCCGCTGCACCTTGCTCGATCCCTACAGAGCCTTCATCGCCGACGTGCTGGAGCGCCATCCCCGGCTTCGCTCCACTCGCTTGTTCGAGATGATCCGAGACCGTGGCTACCAGGGCTCCGCCGTCCAACTGCGCCGCTACGTGCGTACCGTACGCCCCCGCCCAAGGGAGGCCTACCTGCGGCTGCAAACGCTACCAGGGGAGCAGGGCCAAGTTGACTGGGCCAACTTCGGCAAGATCCGTGTGGGCAACGCCAGCCGCAACCTCTCCTGCTTCGTGCTCGTTCTCTCCTGGTCCCGGGCCATGTATGCGCGCTTCGCTCTCGACCAGACCCTGGAGAGCTTCCTGCGCGGACACCTCGAGGCCTTCCGCACCATGGGTGGTGTTCCTAGATCTCTCCTCTATGACAACCTCAAGTGCGTCGTGCTCGAGCGCGTGGGGGATCACATCCACTTCCATCCTCGTCTCCTCGATCTGGCCGGCCATTACCACTTCGCGCCCAAGCCCTGCGCGGTCTTCCGAGGAAACGAGAAGGGACGTGTCGAAAGAGCGATCCAGTACTTACGCACCTCGTTCTTCGCCGCTCGGCCTTTCCACTCCGTGACCGACCTCAACGTGCAGCTCGCGGCCTGGATCGCCTCCACCGCCCACGCCCGCAAGGTCCCCGGAGATCCGACCGGCCGACTCGTCGCCGACGCTCTGGATGAGGAACGCGCTCGCCTGCTCCCGCTGCCCGAGCACGACCTCGAGTGCGACCACCTCCGCCCCATCGCCTCCGGCAAGACTCCCTACCTTCGCTTTGACGGAAACGACTACTCCATCCCGCATGACCGCCTTCGAAAGGTCCTGACCCTGATCGCCTCCGAGCACCTGGTCCGTATCCTCGACGGCACCGAGGAGATCGCCCGGCATACCCGCAGTTACGATCGCGGAGAAGTGATCGAAGATCCCGCCCACCTCGCGGCCCTGGCTCGGGAGAAGCGTCACGCCCATGAACTGCGCGGCCGCGATCTGCTGCGAACGACGTGCCCTCGTGCCGACGCCTTCATTGACGCCCTGGCCCTGCGCGGAGAACCTCTGGCCGGTCATACCTCCCGCCTGCTCAAGCTGCTCGACCGTTATGGGTCGGCCGAACTCGATGCTTCCATCGACGAAGCCATCTCTCGCGGCGCCATATCCGCGGTCTCGGTCGCCCACATCCTCGATCGGCGCGCCCGATCTCGACACGAAGCCCCGCCCCTGGACGTCGTCCTCCCCGACGACCCCCGGGTCCGCGATCTCCGTGTCACACCCCACTCGCTCTCGAACTACGACAACCTCTGCTCCTATCACGAAACCGAGGAGAATCCCCATGAGCACACTGACTGAACAGCTCGCCGCCCTGGGCTTGCGCCATACCGCCACCCACCTCGACGACACCGTGGCCTTGGCCACCCGCAAACGCTGGAGTCCGACCCAACTCCTCGAGTACATCGCCGAAACCGAAGATGGAGAACGATCCCGACGCAGTCTGGAACGACGCCTGGCCCGCAGCCGGATCGGTCGCTTCAAGTCCATGGCCGACTTCGACTGGGGCTGGCCCAAGAAGATCGATCGCGAGGCCGTCGAGGCCGCCCTCCGGCTTGACTTCCTCCAGGAAAGTCACAACCTCGTCCTGGTCGCCCCTCAGGGCCTGGGCAAGACCATGATCGCGCAGAATGTCGCCTACCAAGCCGTCCTGGCCGGGCACCCGGTCCTCTTCCTGACCGCGGCCCAGCTTCTCCTCGATCTTTGTAGCCAGGACTCCGCTCGAGGACTGGACGCCAAGTTCCGCCACTACAGCAGCGCTTCCCTCCTCGTCGTGGACGAGATCGGATACCTCTCCTACGACAACCGCAACGCAGATTTGCTCTTCCAGATCATCAGCCGCCGCTACGAAAGGAAAAGCCTGGTCCTGACCACCAATCTGGCCTTCAGCCAATGGCCCGGCATCTTTCCCAACGCCACCTCGGCCACCGCATTGATCGACCGCGTCATCCATCACGCCGAGATCATTGCAATCGAGGGGGAAAGCTTCAGAAAGCGGGAAGCAGAGGCGGCACAGAAACGACGCCGGTCCAAGCCACCGACGGCATGATCACTCGCCGGTCAAAAATCTACGCTTCCTCATGATCGCCAACACCAAGGACGGTCACGAGATCGTGGCCGAGTTTCTGGACGATGGATACTCGGGGGCGCGACTCGATCGGCCAGGGCTGGACGCTCTGCGCGACTCCGCGGAAGCCGGGATGATCGAAGCCATTTGGTGCCTCTCCCCGGACCGGCTGGCCCGCG
>JAHJDP010000111.1 GCA_018831195.1 Candidatus Eisenbacteria bacterium
CCAACGGTACGGACACGGGTGGCCTATCTCAATCTTGAGCTTCCTGGGTACTACCTCAAGGAACGCGTCCAGACCATTCTGCGGGCATCCGAAATTCCCGATGATCTGTTTCTCATCTCCCAGCCCTTCCTCACCGGTCGCATCAATGTCTTAGATCCCGATCACATTCTCGGATTTAAACGAATGATCAAGAATCACGGGATCAGGCTCCTAATCCTCGATGCCTTCAGCCGGATCCACACCGTGGACGAGATCTCGGGTCAGCAGATGGGCGAGGTCATGGGCGCCTGCGATGAGTTGAGGTTCGAGACAAAATCTGCTGTCGAGCTATGCCATCACGAGCGCAAGGGGCAGACATCCAGGGGCTCAGCCGGGGACTCGGATATTGACGCCCTCAGGGGGCATAGCCGTCTGTTGAGCGATCCTCAGACGCTGATTCGCCTCCGGGAGGTTAAGAAGCGCAAGCGGCTTGCCTTTACAAAACTGAACCTCGGACCTCCCGTCGATGGGATCTGGCTGGCTCGACGTGAAGATGGAACCTTTGAGGTCACCGAGGAACCACCTGATCAAAGTATGGAGCGGGAGGAGAATGCCGAGGCTCTGGAGAATGCTGGCCGTGAAGCCGGAGCAACGGGACTCACTGTCGCTGAAGCGATGGATTTTCTACCGCACAAACGAAAGAAGCGGGCGACACAGAATCTCCTCGAAGAACTCAAGTTTCGAAAATCTGGTTCGGGTCCGGCGACTCGATGGATTTGGAGCGACGGAAATGAATCGCGCAGGTGAAATCGTCTGCGCGATGGCTGCGCGATTCGTTGCAATCCTTTGTGTAGTTGTACGTTACGGAGAAGTTGGACAATTTATCGCGCAGCAGGGAGGAGTCTTCAGTATTTATCGCGCATTTTATCGCGCATTCCCCCCCCCCTATAGGGGGGGAGTGCGGGATGCGCGATAAGAGAAGACAGGGGAATACCACCACATTTACCTCGAGGTCTTTTGCCAAGGAGAAATGACATGGCACGACGCCCTAAAACAAAACAGATGCTCGACTATGCGTTGAAGGTACTGAAGGATGAGCATCCGATGACCGTGCGCCAGGTGTTCTATCAACTCGTTTCGAGGCAAGTCATAGAAAACAAGAAAAGTGCCTACAATGCCGTTTCAAAGTTGCTTGTAGAAGCCCGGCGATCGGGTGAGGTGGAATGGGACTGGATCGTGGATCGCCTCCGAGTGCCCCTCTGCGTCGAGCAATGGACCGACATACCTGATTACATGGAATCCGTGCGGCAAGCGTACCGGCGGCATGTCTGGCAGGATCAGCCGGGATACCTGGAGGTCTGGCTCGAAAAGGATGCCCTGTCAGGAATCTTCAATGGTGTTCTCAGTAAATATGGCGTGATTTTGAACATCGGACGGGGGTATGACGGGTGGACATCATTACGCAATGCGTCACAGCGGTTTCAGCGAGTGCGCCGAAACGATAAAACCATCCTCTATTTTGGCGACTTTGATCCATCCGGTGAGGATATGTTTTATTCGCTCCAGAAACGATTGGATTGGTTTGGCGGGCACACAGAACTGATCAAGGTCGCCATAACCCCGGATGACATTGCCCGATATAACATCCCGACCGCCAAAACAAAGAAATCCGATTCAAGGCAAAAAGCGTTTGTTGCCAAGCATGGCGACAGGACGGCCGAGCTTGATGCCCTCCCGCCGTCGGTTCTACGAGAACGGATCACGACAGAAGTTTGCAAACGGATGGACATGGACGCCTTCGCCGAGACCCAGGACCAGGAGGATGAGGATGTGCGGAAGCTGGAGAGGATTGTTGAGAACTGTGTCTAGTCCGGAAACAGATCGGCGAGGTGGGATGGCCGGATTATGGCAAAACAGACAACCCTCGCGATCAGGTGCCGAGGGTTGCCGTGCGGATCAGGACACGCCCTTCTCAATGATGGCCTTCACCGCATCCAGGTCACCCCGGGCCGCGGCGACGACCACGCCTTTCACAAACTTGGTGGCCTTGCCAGATCCGGTTGCCTTGTGGATCAGATCCCGTTCGGCGCGGGTCAACCTGAATGCGAACACGACGAGTGGTTCGGATGGGTCCGGCTTCGGGGCGGGTTCGGGAGCGGGAGCGGGTGCCGTTGTGATTGGATCCGGCGCGATGATCTCGGCCGTCTTGGGGGCCGTCGTCTTCTGTTCTGCCTTGGCCTTCTTCGCGTCCTTCTTTGTGGCTGGTTTGGTCTGCTTCTTAGCCATGATCAAATCTCCTTCTGGTTATTGTGTCCTGGTCATCTTATCCAGCGCTGGGTTGATGCCTGCCTCTCCGTCGTCGCAGGAGAGCAGCTGTTCAATTTCTGTGGCCCAGTGCAGGAAGTCGTACCGGCCACCGGCGATCGTGTTGTCCGAGATCTCAGCAGCCTCGCGCATGAGCCCAGCAGCCTTGGCGAGCAGGTCGGCGGCTTGTTGGGCTTTCTTTGTGGCCTTCGCGTTCATCCGGTTCATCTGTCTCCTCCTTCTGGGCCAGGCCCCATCGCCCGGCGCATTGGTAACAACGCTTCCAACCCCAGAGAAGTCAAGTCAGCGGGAGCAATAAAATGACACGAAACAAGAGACTTTCGATGTGGTCTTCGTTGATGCCCTACTTGGGCGGAAAACGCCGTCTTTGCCCCCTGATCTTCCGGGAAGTGGACCGAATCCTGCCACGGAAGCTATGGCCGGGGCTTACATTTCTCGACGGATTCCTTGGCGGCGGGTCGGTCTCGCTCTATGCCAAAGCCCAGGGATTCAGAGTCGTTTCGGTGGATATCGCCGAGCGGTCCATTGTGGTCGGGAGGGCATTGATACAAAACAGCTCGGTCCGGCTCCGGCGCGAGGACATTTTGCGGGTGGCGGCCGACAAGTACGAACCACCGGCTCAGGTTGAACAAAACTACGCGCCACAGGCGTTCACGCGGGCACAGGCGCGACTTCTCGACCGCATCCTAGCCATGGCCGGGGAGGCGCGAGATATGGCGCGACAGGGGCTCCTACGGCTCCTGGCGGTGCGTGTGGCGCTGTTGTGCCATGCCATGTCATCGGTGCGAACCGGCACCATTCACCGGCTATCCAGCGGCGAATATGAAAACATCACGCCATCCTGCCTTAAAGGATACGTCGAAGGACTACGCCTGAACCGTCCTGACCGCTTGTGGAAAGTAGCGCAGCAGATCAATGCCGGGGTGTTCCAGGGCGAGGCTCAGGTCCTGAAAGCAGACATTGTCAAACTCCTCCCCACGATCGAGGCCGACATCGCCTACTTCGACCCGCCGTATCCCGGCGTCACGAGCTACGAGAAGGAATACAAGATCATCGATGAGATCCTTGAGGGTACGGCCCTGCCGGTAAGCCCCTTCAGCGCCAAGGATGGGGCCTCGATGATCGACGGTTTGTTCAAGCAGGCCAAAAACATCCCGGTCTGGATTTTGAGCCTTGGCAATGCCGAGGTGACGCTGGGCGAGCTGGAGCAGAAGATGCGCGGCTATGGCCGGGAGGTGAAGGCCACCGAGATCCGGTACATGCACAAACCCTCCCAATCCAGCGAGGAGAAGAGGCAGCAGAACCGCGAATTCATTCTGGTCGGCTGGGATCCGGATGCAGAGCTGATCCATAACCCTTCACTCACAACCGTCGCCGCACAAGGAGAAGCGTAATGGCCAAGAAGAAGACCGCAGGAGCGCGGATGGTTCCGCTGGACGATCTTGTCCCGCATCCGCTCAATTCCAACGTCATGTCCGAGGATATGAGGGAGAAGTTAAAGGCGCACATCAAACGGACCGGCCGCTACCCCTACCTCATCGTCCGTCCTCATCCCGATCAGATTGGCAAGTATCAGGTCCTGGACGGCCATCACCGGATCGATGTGCTTCGGGAGCTGGGGCATTCCGAAGCCCGTTGCGATATCTGGGAGGTGGACGATCGGGAAGCGAATCTACTGCTGGCCACGCTGAACCGCCTCGAAGGGCAGGATGTTCCGGTCCGGCGTGCCCAGCTTCTCCACGAATTACTCGGCTCCATGAGCGTCGATGATCTTGCCGGACTCGTCCCTGAAACGGACCGGCAGATTGAGGAGCTGCATGCCCTGTTGGAATTCCCCGCCGATGAGGTGGCGGCGCTGTTGGATGAGCAGGCCGAAGAGGAGGAGAAAGTCTTACCGCGCGTGATGACCTTCGTTGTCACGCCGGATCAAGAAGGGATCATCGAACAGGCCGTCGAGTCTGCCAGCGACGGCACTCCAGGCCGTGATCGCAGAGCGCGGGGGCTTACAAACTTGGCGAAGGGATTTTTGGAGGATCGAACCGATGAAGCGCAGCCACTCGAAGACGCGTGAAGAGGCCCGACGCCTCTACCTGACCGGGGAGATGGAGACCAATGCCGA
>JAHJDP010000112.1 GCA_018831195.1 Candidatus Eisenbacteria bacterium
CAGCACCCCGCCTGGAGATCACCATACCAGACAGTGTAATCAAGGCGATAGCAACAACGATTCGTGCAATTGTCTCCAACTCCGCCTTGCGACATTGAACTTCTGTCATATCCATCTAATGTTCTTTTACCCACGAGGCGCCTGCCGCGGCCCTCGCCAACTCTCATGTGCGCATCCATTCTCCCACATTTGCGAGGCGCGCCGCAAGAGCGATTATCAGGCTGCCCCTATGCGCGGATTCCATCCTGGCCCGGAGTCTATGGGCTCCAACTTAGAGGCCGAAGATAAGGATGCAGTCGGTCCAACCGCTTTTCATTGGGATGTACATTTCTCCTGTTGAAGGAGGTATCCGGATAAGGGCGTTAGGTGTTTCATCTCAGAACCCGCCCTTGAGCTGACCCCATGATGTAATTACGATTGGGACAATCCCGGTTCGCACTATTGCCCGAATCATAAAGTCACTTGCGGGATATGGAACCACCTGCCACAAATCATCTTGATACTGCCATTGGCGGTTGGGTTCATCGGAATTGTAATCCAAGCCTAAAGATGAGCACTCAAGTGGCGCTCCATGCTGGACATATGCCACATAGAAATCGCCATCATGAACCACGACGTCACTCGTGTCGGGTAAAGAGAACTCGACCCATTCCCCTCCTATCTCTTGGGGAGTCACGAATCGCATTGGACCAAAGAGGACAGACCCAGGTTGGCCATCTTGGCCGTCGTCATCAAGCAACCACACAGATTGGAGGTCACAGGAAGGTTCATGGATATCCAGATACATTTTCGTCTTGACGATTTTTACCGGGTAAGTCGGCGGTGTAAACTGCACTGCGCTTGCGGAGCCAACTGGATGAAATACTATGCCGGCAGCAGGTCCTTCGTCATATCCAATTTCAATATCTTGGGCACCCGCGCCGCCAAAAGCCGTCGCCAAAACTAGCGAGATAAGGATGGCTCTTTGCATCTTGTCCTCCAATTTCCCAACCCGGAGTCTTTATGAGAGACAATGTCGCAGATCGTCGACATTTCGCATGTTCGATTCTGTGGCAAGGTGCTTACGACCGAAATCGCAACCAGGACACCAGAAACAATGCGACGAGTGAAAAACTGCGATCCTTTTGAATTAAAATACACCTACCGTAAAGTCTTCGGTCGAATCTGAACCTCCTGTGTGGCGATAATTACGATCGTCAAAACGCCCTGGAGCCATTTGGCTGATGAATCCACTCGAAGGAGATCCGCCCCTCATCGTGGATGTGTGCGACGCTGCCTTCATAGGTTGTGTCCGATGTAAACGCTGTTTGTAGAATCAGGAGCTTCGCAAAAGTGTTGCTGAGGGTTTTCACTACGAAGATGTCATTGGGTCTGGCGGCTATCATATCGGTGTAATCACCCTCCGGTGCTTCGATGAGATCCTCATAGATAATTCGCGCCGAGTCGGAGGTGGAGGGGTTAGCGATACGATCAAAAGCCGCGAATGGAGTTGGATTCACGAGACCCAGGCCGAGAAAGTCTCCCTGAGATCCATAGAACATCATAGTGATCATGTCAGGAATCTGGTTCTCCGCATTGGGGACCTCGATTACTTGCCCCTCAGCGAAACTGAATCCTCGAGAGATCAGCTGTCCTTCGACCTCATCGATCTTGGAGCTCAGAGTTGCCAAGCCGGCGGTAGGCTTGTACTCGGGACAAATGCAGGAATCATCATCGGCACACGATGTCAACATCGCGGTCGCTCCTAGAGCTAGGATCCACATTCCACGCATTTCAATATCCTCCCAATGACTCCACTTAACTTGTACTATCCATTGATATTGGGATACGGACCCCTTGTTAACCCACTCTGCACACCTCAATCAACACGGCCGTGAGTGTTAGTGTGCTTTCTAACGCTTCAGTGTCCCAAGATGTGCTCGGTACCAATTTCCTTGATTATCTCGGGCGACACCATCTCCGCTGCTGTAACCATATGCCATACTATACATAACGATTTGTACGACAAGCCCTCTTTTGCTCACCAAGGTCGCAGTTCCTACTGGTTTCGCCTTGGAAGCTTGTCCATAACCGTACACTTCTGGCCAAGATGTTTGATTTCCATAAGTTCCGTTAGATTCCTTGATACCTAAAGCAGATTGGTTATTCTTTGTGTCCCACGGAATGGTATGCGGCGGTGCCACCGGCCCAGAACCATAATGAACTGTATATTCTCCGATCAAAGAATCACCCTCGGCCGTGATCCCGGCTATTGTACCGTTTCCTTCGCATGATGGCACTAGCTCAACCAACAAAATATCTCCGGTTGAAAGATTATATAGTCGTCCGGGAGTCACTTTCGTGAAACTGCATGCAGTAAACAAGACGGCTAGAATGGAAAATGTGGCGACGCATCGAATTTGGGCTTTCATACTTAGACTCCTGTCGCAGTAACATCTGCTCACCTGCGGGCCGGTCTGGCGCGCCCCTGGCCAACCCGGAATGATCCTATCTTATCTCTCCCTAAAGTGCCAGGGCCATGAAATGCGGGGCCGGCAGCTGCTCGGAGATACGGTTGCAGTCAGCCACACCGCCTTTCCGGTTGGAGATGTTGTCAGGTTCTATGGTAGCATTCTTCCGCATAGCTCCTCCCGCTGTCATCATCCTGGCAATATGCATTGGATCGATTATCAATATGGCCATGGAGCCTTTATTTTATCTTGTTGCTC
>JAHJDP010000113.1 GCA_018831195.1 Candidatus Eisenbacteria bacterium
ACCTCGTCGCCAGGCTCAGGCTCTTCCTCGGGCGTAATGACGATTTCGTCATCGGTCGGCTGACCATCTTCATCGATATGCTGTTCCGTTTCGATAGACGGGTCGCCGTCGAAGTCCGGATCAGCGAACATGCGAGTGGCCGATCCGGTATAGTCCAGGATGCTGAAAAAGAACTTGCCGTAGTCATCCCGGACCCGCGTTCCTCGTCCAATGATTTGTTTGAAATCGGTCATCGAGTTGATGACCCGAACGAGCACAACATTCTGCACCGTCGGCGCATCTATTCCCGTGGTCAGCATCTGTGACGTAGTGAGAATAACAGGAGTGCGCCGTTCAACATCCTGGAAATTGCTCAAGTGCCCACGGCCAATGCCGCCTTCATCGGACGTAACACGGCAAACGTAGTCAGAATGCTGGCGGGTTAGGTCGGAGTTTAGATTGTTCAGCACACGACGCATCTCGTCGGCGTGCTCCTGATCGACACAAAAAACGATAGTCTTGTCGAAGCGCCCTGTCTTGTTCAGAAACTCGGTTAAATGCCTTGCGACAGCTTCAGTCCTGGCCTTCAGGGACACTACTCGCTCGAAATCGTTCGTGCGGTATTCCTCGTCCGGAATTTCTCGCCCGTAGCGGTCAAGCTCTCCTTGGGTGGGACGCCAACCTGCAGCATCCCAAGTGGTGATGACGCGGTGGACCCGGTATGGGGCAAGAAATCCATCGTCAATTCCCTGGCGAAGGCTATATTGGTAGATGGGGTCGCCGAAGTATCGGTACGTGTCCGCATTATCCTGGCGGCGTGGTGTGGCTGTCATCCCAACCTGGAATGCCGGCTCGAAATACTCCAGAATAGCCCGCCAGTTGCTGTCGTCTTTGGCACTACCTCGGTGGCACTCATCCACAATGATCAGATCGAAGAAGTCAGACGCATACTCGCGATACAGGCCGGGTCTTCGCTCGTCGCAAGCGATGGCCTGATAGATGGCGAAGTACATCTCACGGCCTTTATTGGCAACGCCTCCCTCGATCTTCCATCGTGCGTCACCGAAAGGAGTGAAGATTTTGGCCATAGGATCGTCAACGAGCACGTTGCGATCAGCCAGATAGAGAATCCTCGGACGTCGGTAATCACCGGTGCGATTCCAGCGCGATGACCATAGCTTCCAGCAGATCTGAAAGGCCACGACGGTCTTGCCCGTACCGGTGGCCATCGTAAGCAAAATGCGTCTTCGGCCCAGGAGTACTGCTTGAACGGTGCGGTTAATGGCGATTTCTTGATAGTAGCGCGGCGATTTCCCGCTCAGATGGTAGGCAGGAGCAAGTAAACGCTCGGCCAACTGCGGACCAAGAGCCTCTGAATTGATCAGGCGTGTCCACAGCTCATCTGGTGTCGGGAAGCTTTCTATCCCGCGTTCAAGGCCCGTCGTATAGTCGAATTCGACAATTCCCTGTCCGTTTGTAGCATAAGCAAACTTGAGCCCAAGGATTTCTGCATAATCCTTCGCTTGCTGAAGACCTTGGCCGGGAGTGACATAAGACGGCTTGGCCTCCACCACAGCTATGGGCATATCAGGGCGGTAACGCAGAATGTAATCGGCGCGCTTGCCAGGCCTTCTCCGCCCCTGCCGGCCAGACACGATGATGCGACCGTCGGTAAAAGTAACTTGCTCGTTAATACGATGCGGCTCGTCATCCCAACCCACAGCTTGCAGCTTGGGAACTATATAACGGCGGCAGGTATCAGCTTCGTTCAAGGGCATAGCTACACATGCCTCCAATCTTGAAGCTTTTGAGGCAGTTTCAGGCTGCCTTGTCTGATCCTCTTGGCGCAGAATGCGTCAAGCTGAGCCTTAGCCAGCTTCGATGGCTTAGCTTGGCCGTTTTCCCATCGATTTACAGTGGCGAAGCTGACGCCTAATTCACGTGCAAGGTCTTCCTGGCTGAGGCCGAGTTGATTGCGAACCTCCTTCACCAGCGTGGGATAATCTCTTTCTTCGGGTGCCATCGACTCATCCTCTGCTTAGTGGGCACGGCGCACCAGGGTTGTCTGTCAATATTGCAAACGTTATAACACTTGAAGACAAGAATCAAGAAAAATCTCAGAGACGTGTTAAGTCTCGCCACCGTAATCACTTCGGCTATGCCTTCTCTTTTGGAAGGGTTTCCACGATGTGGGAGACGCGTTTTCAAATCGCCAACTGCGAGATTTCGCGGTCAGCTTCGCTTCCAGTCGGTCCCGGTGTGTTTCTCCCACTTGCCGCCGCCTGCGAGGTCGGTGTTGAACCACTCGTCGCCCATGGATGGAGCAGGGATGGCGGCGTCGCGCTCGGCCTGGGTGCCGACGCCTCGGTGGATGG